>CAKZYD010000259.1 GCA_937884085.1 uncultured Sphingomonadales bacterium
GTTATCGATACTTTAGGGAGGGTAGCTTGTCCACGTCAACAGCAGAGCGTGTGATTGGCCCAATCGCCGCAAAAGCATGCATGATGTTGACGGATTGAGGCGGCGAAGCCATGGTCCGCCGCGCGCTGGCGGTGAGTCGGGGCTAAGAGATACATGCAGGCCAAGAAAGCTGGGGGACTGAGAGGGTTATGACAGGCAAAAACGCAGATTTGGCCAATGCCATCCGAGCGCTTTCCATGGACGCCGTACAGGCCGCGAAGTCGGGCCATCCAGGCATGCCCATGGGTATGGCTGATGTGGCGACCGTCCTGTTTCAAAAACACCTGAAATATGATGCCGCCTGGCCGCACTGGCCAGACCGGGACCGCTTTGTATTGTCGGCCGGCCATGGCTCCATGCTGCTGTATAGCCTGCTCTATCTGACTGGCTATGCGCAGCCGACACTCGATGACATCAAAAACTTCCGGCAGCTCCATAGCCCGTGCGCCGGCCACCCTGAATTTGGCGAAGCGCCTGGCATTGAAACCACCACGGGCCCGCTTGGGCAAGGTCTCGCTATGGCGGTTGGTATGGCGCTGGCGGAGTGCCTTGAGAACGCCAGGCTCGGCGATGATATCACCGATCACCGCACCTATGTGATTGCCGGAGACGGCTGCCTGATGGAAGGGGTGAGCCAAGAAGCCATAACGCTTGCGGGCCACCTAAAGCTCGGCAAGCTCATTGTTCTATTCGACGACAATGGGATTTCCATTGACGGCCCCACCAGCCTCTCCACTTCCGACGACCAGCTGATGCGTTTTGAAGCGGCTGACTGGCACGTGGCCAGCACCGATGGTCATGATCCGGATTTGATTGATGCGGCTATTGAGCAAGCCAAAGCCGACGACCGGCCTAGCTTGATTGCTTGCAAAACCGTCATTGGTTATGGCGCACCCAATAAACAAGGCACTGCAGCCACACACGGCGCCCCCTTAGGCGATGAGGAAATCGCGCTGACCCGCGACCAGCTCGGCTGGAGTGCGGCCCCCTTTGAGGTTCCCGATGACGTTCTAACCACATGGCGGGATGCGGGTAGACGCGGCGTGGAAGCATCAGCGGCGTGGAAGGCCCGCTTTGACGCGCTGCCCGGCGGCGTCCAGGAAGAGTTCAACCGCGTGCTGGCAAAAGCGCTCCCAGAAAGCCTAGATGCGGCCATCGACGCCTATAAGAAGGAGCAATCACAAGCCGCACCAAAAGTGGCAACACGCAAGGCGTCCGAAATGGCGCTGGACGTGATTAACGCCCATGTGGCCGAAACCATTGGTGGGTCTGCCGATCTGACCGGTTCAAACAATACCAAGACGAAAGATATGGGCATCGTCGACGCCGGCGACTTTTCGGGTCGCTACATCCATTACGGCATCCGTGAATTCGGCATGGGCGCCGCGATGAACGGCATGGCTTTGCACGGCGGCGTTATTCCCTATGGTGGAACATTTTTAGTCTTTTCAGACTATGTTCGCCCGGCTATGCGTTTGTCCGCTTTGATGGGCCAGCGCGTAATTTACGTGATGACCCATGACAGCATCGGCTTGGGCGAAGATGGCCCCACACACCAGCCTGTCGAGCATCTCGCTGCGCTGCGAGCCATGCCAAATATGCTGGTGATGCGGCCTGCAGATGTGATTGAAACCATGGAATGCTGGCAGCTCGCGCTTCAGCAAACCACCCGGCCCTCCACACTAGCGCTGACGCGCCAAGGCCTGCCAACGCTGCGTACACAGCACGTGGCGGATAATGTTTGCGCAAAGGGGGCTTACCGCCTCTCAGGCCCTAAAGACGCTGCTATAACCCTCATCGCAAGCGGCTCAGAAGTGGCCTTGGCGCAGGCTGCAGCGGACCAGCTTGATGTGTCCGCAGCCGTGGTATCCGCGCCGTGCTTGGAGCTCTTTGCTGAACAAGACGAAGATTACCAAGCCAGCGTTCTCGGCACAGGACTGCGGGTTTCCGTCGAAGCCGCCAGCACCTTTGGCTGGCAATCCCTGACCGGCCCAGATGGCCTCAACATTGGTATCGACACCTTCGGCGCATCCGCCCCAGGCGGCGTTTTGATGGAACACTTTGGCTTCAGCGTTGACGCAGTGGTTGAAGCGGTGAAGGCAAAGCTATAAAGACCGCGCTCAAACCCAGTAAAGGGCCCTGAGTAGGAGACAGTTTCATGACGACAAAAGTAGCAATCAACGGCTTTGGCCGTATCGGACGCCTGGTCCTGCGCGGCATCATCGAAAGCGGCCGCACCGACATTGAAGTGGTTGGCATCAACGACCTTGGCGATGCCGAAATGAACAGCTATCTGCTGCGCCGCGACAGCGTGCATGGGCCGCTCAAGGCCGATGTCTCCGCAGGCGATGGCGCCATCATGGTCAATGGCAAAAGCATCAAAGTGTCCGCCGAGCGTGACCCGTCTGCGCTGCCTTGGGGCGCGCTTGGCGTGGATGTGGCCTTGGAGTGTACCGGCCTTTTCACCAAACGTGATGCCGCTGCGGCTCACTTGCCCGCAGGCGCCAAGAAAGTCCTGATTTCTGCGCCTGGCACGGATGTAGACCTTACGGTGGTTTATGGTGTGAACCATGACAAGCTCGAAGCGGGCCATGATATTGTCTCCAATGCCTCCTGCACCACCAACTGCCTAGCGCCGGTGGCCAAGGTTATGAACGACACCTTCGGCATCGAAAAAGGCTATATGACCACCATTCACGCCTATACCGGTGACCAGCGCATTCTGGATTCGCTGCACAAAGACCCACGCCGCGCCCGCGCTGCTGGCCTCAGCATGATACCGACCTCCACCGGCGCAGCAAAAGCTGTGGGCCTGGTGCTACCGGAACTGCAAGGCAAGCTCGATGGCTCTGCCGTGCGCGTGCCAACGCCGAACGTTTCTGTCGTAGACCTAAAATTTGTCCCCAACAAAGAAACAAATGTCGAAGAGGTCAATGCTGCCATCAAGGCCGCTGCGGAGGGCCCGATGAAAGGCGTTCTGGCCTATGTGGACGAGCCCACAGTCTCTGTGGACTATAACCACGACGCGCACTCCTCAAGCTTCGACAGCACGCAAACCCAAGTCATGGGCGGTAACTTCGTCCGCGTAGTGAGCTGGTACGACAATGAGTGGGGCTTCTCCAACCGCATGGCTGACACAGCCGTTGCGATGGGCAGTTTCCTCTAAACCAAATCAGAATAGGGAATGTCCGGGTGTTACCGCACGGACATTCCTACTGTATCATGCAGACGGTCGCTTAATCCAAAAAGCGGGAATGAAATTCAGCACGTTGGCGCCCAGTTTATAAACCCGTGGCACGACAAGCGAATGGCCCGGTTCATACTGCAGCGACGTCTCAGGAAGCGGCACCATTTCGCCATTCTTCACCTCGACTTGGTAGCCTCGGATTAGTTTTTCGTCCTCTTTTCGGCGAATGAGAAAGGTGTAGGTGCCATCCTCGCCAAGCATATCCGTCTTATAAAACGGAATAGCATTCACTTCCTTGCCGCGTTCGTGCGGCTTATAGAAAAGCATCCTGTTGGGCGCGAGCTGCCTAGAATCAAGATAGCCTTGTGTCCTTTTCGAATGCGCCAGCAGCTTATCATCCTTCATTATCCAGCCGAAAATACCGCCCTTCTTGACTGTTGAGGGCTGGTCTTGTTTCCCCGCCCAGAAATGCAGCTCTATGACCTCCGGGTCCTCGCCGGTTTTAAAATTGCGCATCGTTGGGAACAGCAGATAGGCATATTGCTGCCAAGGCCCGACGAATTTGTAGCTTGTTTTCGGATTGAATGGGTCATCACTGACCTCGTCTACATCCACCTTAAAAAGGAACTGCGTTGCCGCTTGACTGCCGACCGCGAACTGCAAGGCATAAATCCCAGGTTTAAAAGTCATCTGCGCTGTATTGACCAGCTTCTGCCGGGCAAAGACTTTGTCCGTCGCCACATAAAAATCGTTGTAAGAGCCAAATTGCCCTAGGGTCTCTCCCGCCTGATTTTTAATAAACAGCGTCATGGGCAGAGGTTTTTCCGGTGCGAAAGCGATATCGAGCGGCTGAAACGCCATAAGGCCGCTGTCATAAGTCAATGTGTTCAAAATAGACTGCAAAGTAATACGCGGCGTTTGCTGCGCTTCGGATGCTCCACACAGAATGACGGATAAAAACGCTGCCGCCAGCGCCATAAAAGATTTTTTCACAATACCCCCCAATCTCGACAACCGGTGCTTATTAAGCCGCTTGGCCGCATGACTGTAAATAGTCTCTCGCCACGTTTGCGGACGAAAGCGCATCCGGTTTGTGGCCTTTTTTCCTCAGATTTAGCAGCGAAATCCAAGGCACACATGCAAAGGACAACTCTGCAAACGCTGCAATTG
>CAKZYD010000260.1 GCA_937884085.1 uncultured Sphingomonadales bacterium
AGGTGGCCGCCGTGAAGGGCTACCGGCTTATCCTCGTCATGCCCGAATCCATGTCGATTGAACGACGGCGGCTGATGCTGGCCTATGGCGCCGAATTTGAGCTGACCCCGAGAGAGAAGGGGATGCCGGGCGCCATTGCCAAGGCAGAGGCGATGCTAGCGCAGACACCAGGCGCTTGGATGCCCCAACAATTCAAGAACCCAGCCAATGTAGAGGTGCATCGCCAAACAAGCGCGCAAGAAATCCTGGCCGATTTTCCCGATGGTCTGGATGCCATGATAACAGGTGTGGGAACCGGTGGTCATATTACCGGTTGTGCGGAGGTGTTGAAGGAGAGCTGGCCTGATGTGAAAGTCTATGCCGTTGGGCCGGCTGCATCGCCCGTCTTGTCTGGCGGCGCCCCCGGTCCGCATCCGATACAAGGCATTGGTGCCGGCTTTGTGCCCGACATCATGGACATGGACTGTTTGGATGGCGTTATCCAAGTGGCGCCTGATGACGCCAAAGAGATGGCTCGGCGGGCCGCTAAAGAAGAGGGGATGCTAGTGGGGATTTCGTCCGGCGCCACTCTGGCTGCGATTGCGCAAAAAATCCCTGAATTGGCGCCCGGCGCTAAGGTGTTAGGTTTTAATTATGATACCGGCGAGCGGTATTTCTCCGTCCCAGACTTTTTACCGGAAGAGTAGAGTTCTGCTTTTCGGCTAACGCGGCATGAGCCAAGAAGACAGCACGGATGAGGCCAAACCAGCCACAGGGCAGCGGCGCGCGCTGGAACTGCGCATTGCCCTTGTGTGCTATGGGGGCGTCTCTTTGGCCGTCTATATGCATGGCGTTACGCGCGAAATTCTGGCGCTCGTGCGGGCCTCGAAGGCGGTTCATGGAAGCGCAAAAGCGTCCGAGCCATCGACCTCCCAAGCCGTCTATGAACGCCTTCTCAGCATCATCGGCGAGCGCCTAGAGCTTCGTGTTGTGGTGGACGTGATTGCCGGCGCGTCCGCAGGCGGCATCAATGGCATCATGCTTGCCCGCGCGCTCGCCTTTGATTTGCCGCTCAGTTCGCATCGCAAGATGTGGCTTGAGCTCGCGGACGTGACGGAGTTGCTGGACCCCGCCGGCAAGGCGCGCGCCTGGAGCAAGCCATTCATGCGGCCAATGCTCAGCTTTCTGAGTTGGTGGCAGCGCAAGAGCCTTGGACCTGTCGCATCAGAAGCAGCCCGTTCTTTGGAGGTCCGGCAAAAGATATCTTTGCTGACACGCTCCCGCTGGTTTCAGCCGCCTTTTTCGGGTGAGCGCATGTGCGAGATGATGCTCGATGGACTCGCTTCAATGGGCGGTGATAGCGCTTCAGATGGGTCTTTGATGCCGCAGGGGCACCCGCTCGATCTGTTTGTAACAAGCACTGATTTTTGGGGTCATCGCCAGCTTCTGACGCTTCATGATCCGCCCGTTATCGTTGAACGCGAACACCGCCAAATTATTACGTTCAACCATATCGGCTTTGCCAATGGAGACCGCTCAACGCAGATGAGCGAGACCGATATTCCCAATTTGGCCTTTGCCGCGCGCGCCACATCTTGCTTTCCAGGCGCGTTTCCGCCGCTCCAATTGCGTGAACTCGACGATGTTCTGCAGCTTCGCCGGCAAACGTGGACGACGCGCGAAGCCTTTGTAAAGCGCAGCTTTCAAGCGCAGACGGCGCAAGGCGAAAATGTTGAAGATGCGTCCTTTATCGATGGCAGTGTTTTGATGAACAAGCCATTGGCCTTGGCCATCAAGGCAGTGCAAGATCGGCCGGCCAGTCGGCAGGTTGATCGGCGCATTGTCTATATTGACCCCAATCCAGACAAACGTGTGCGTCTTCAAGATGGTCCGCCCGGCTTTTTTACCACGCTTAAGGGCGCTCTATCCGACATCCCGCGCAACCAACCCATCCGCGATGACCTTGAATGGCTTGGCGCCTTTAACATGCGCGCCGACAATTTGAAGCAAATCTTGAGCGCTTTGACGCCGAAAGTCTCCCGCATGGTATCTGGCATCAGAAAAGGTTTGTGGGGCCGGCCATTGACGCCTGAGAAGATTGGTCAATGGCGGGAAAAAGCTCATGTTGCCGCCGCTGAAAACTGTGGCTTTGCCTATGGGGGATATGCGCGCCTCAAAGTCCTAACGGTTTTGGAGCAGGTTGCAGCTTTAGTCCAAAAAAGTGATGGCGAAGCTGAAGAAGACAGTATTCGCTTGCAGCTTGACGCTTGGGCGTCTCGCTCTGGGGTGTTGCCCATTGATGACGCCTCGGTCGAATCGCAGAATGCGGATGAAGCTGGATGGGTCGGGTTTTTAAGAACCTTTGATGTGCATTACCGTGTTCGCCGACTAAGGTTTTTGCTCCGGCGGGTGAATGAGCTCTACCGCAACTTGTCTGATGACGATGCCTCGACCTCGGACTGGCTCAATGCGTGTAAAACGCTGTTATATGACACCATCCAGACCTATGAGCTGGCTGCGCTGAAGGACGGTATGCCTGAGGCGCGCGCCGTCTTCTTTCCGCCCGATAGCCGGCCACAGGAAGGCGATATCGATGCCTTTATGGAGGCTTTTGGTGAGGGGCTTGAGCTTAAAGACCTGGATAAAGCCTTCGAGGCTCGCTTTGCGGCGCTCTACAATGACGCGCCGGACCGGGATATCCCCGCGCGCGTTTTAGACAGTTATCTTGGGTTTGCGTTTTTTGACGTGGCAACCCTGCCCATGACCCAATGGCGCGACCTATATGAGCTTGATGAAGTCCGGGTCGACCGTATCTCCGCCAATGTCTCTAACTGGTTGTATCGCGGTTGCGCCGGTCAGATTCTAAAGGTCGCTGAGCTCGGAAACTTTGGGGCTTTTTTCTCACGGGCCTATCGCGAGAATGACTATCTCTGGGGCCGCCTTACAGGCGCTGAGCGCGTTATCGACATCGTTTTAAGCGCTGTTCCAGAGCATTATTTTGGCCAATCGGTCGCAAAACTCAAACAAGAAGCCTTTCAGGCTATCTTGGATGAAGAAACCGATTATCTGAAACATATTCCAGACGTCATCACGGATCTGCGCAAGCGTGTCGCGTCCATGGTTTAAACAATTTAGACCCTTTTTGGACGAAAAACGCTCTAAAATAGAAAGCCCTGCGAGCCGGAAGCGAATGGCTGGCAGGGCTATAGTGTCAAAAGGGGTCTGGCCTGTTTTGGCCAGGCGGTCATTGAGCCGCTTGAAAAGCTCTAATAGGTTGCTGGATCGCAGCCTTCAATTTCGAAGGTTATGGCTGTGCGCAAGTTACTGCGCTCTAATAAAGCACCGTCTTCATATAAAGGCGAATACTTCCAGCGACTAATTGCTTCTATTGCCGCGTCGGCCAGCGCTGAACTCCCAGCATCGGCCAGAATTTTGACCGAATCTGATTTCACTTCGCCAGTATGCGCGACATCATATTCCAGCAATACTTGACCCGCTTCGCAAGATTTTGCTGCTGCTTCCGGAAAAACTGGAGCAATATAGTTTGTTATTTCTGTACCATCTTCATTCTGTAAGTTTACAGATCTGCTTCCTGAAATACCCTGTGTGCAGGCACTTAAGGAAATAGTAATAAGCCCGCCAACTGTGAGTGTCTTTATTATTGTTTTCATTTTCTTTCTCCCAATGTGGGTTCTCTAAAAGAGGTGACAACGCCGTCTGTAACAGAACTGTCATATTCTGTGTAACGTAATTGTCATAAAAATGCAATGGGGTTGCATGGAAGAGTTTTAATGCCCTTCCAAAGTTTCATTTAAAAAATTGTTTTTAATATATTTTATCTGTCTGATGCTGCTCAGCCAAGGCTGCTAAGTGATCAAAACAGTGTGTGAAACGCAAATATGACAGTGTCACACAGAGCGAAGCCTATCGGCGGTTTTCACCCATCTGGCCGTAGCGCTCTTCGAAGGTGATGGTATCCCCACTGGCGAGTAGTTTGGCCTGATCGACCCAGTCGTCTCGCTTGATGCGGCCTTTGAATTGGAGTTTGTCGTCGACTTTAGCGATATCCTCTTCGGTCCATCCCGCAATTTGGAAAAAGTGATATACGCCCAATCCATCTAGCTTGTGGGCCAGCTTTGGGCCGACGCCTTTGATGAGCATAAGATCATCCGGAATACCTATCGGGGCATCGAGAAAAGGGCTTTGCGCCAGTTTTTCTTTGATATCGGGCGGCGGCTCAAGCGGGTTTGAGCGGAAGCCTATCGCTGCCGTGTCGACCTCGGGTAGCGCATCCTCAGCGGTTGCTTCAGGCGCTGCCTCTGTTGCTTCTTCCTGCGCTTGCGCAAGGGCTTCTTCCAGACTGGTTATGCGTGCTTCGGCGTCTGACAGTTTCAAACGCGCCGCGCTTTCCTCGCGCTCTAGGCGTTGGCGGGCCAGTTGGCAGTCTTCCAATGACTTTTTGGCGGTGGCGAGCGCAGCATTATGGCCTTGCGATTGCGGCAGGCGTCTCGCCCAAATCCAATAAGCAAT
This sequence comes from uncultured Sphingomonadales bacterium, assembly GCA_937884085.1. Lineage (GTDB taxonomy): Bacteria > Pseudomonadota > Alphaproteobacteria > Sphingomonadales > CAKZYD01 > CAKZYD01. Next base: position 4,510 of record CAKZYD010000260.1, read on the forward strand.
GACAAAGCCAAGCAGAAAGGCGGCCACCAAGAAAATCAGGAGTTCAAAAAACAGATAGCCCATGTCTTATCCTCCTATAAGGACGGCGTTGGCCATCCTGTCAGCCCCCGCCAATCATAGCAGCATCATAAACGACACGAAACTCAATCCGGCGATTGGCGCTGCGGCCTTCGGGCGTGGTGTTTTCCGCCACTGGCTCTGAAGACCCAAAGCCCTGCGCTTCCAACTGCTTTGGGGACAAGCCTTCATCTACTAGCAGGTTTACCACGGCTTGCGCCCGCGCTTTGCTGAGAATTTGGTTGGCCTCCGGGTCGCCGACGCTATCGGTATGGCCAGAGATTGTAATGCGCGCCGGTGAGCACGCGCGCGCGGCGGCTGCTAATTCTAAAATCAAAGGATTGGGCTGCGGGGTCACTTCGGCGCTGCCGGTCAAAAAATTAATGGTCTTTCCGCGCATCACATCATCAATGCGTGATTGGCAACGGTCGATCTGCGCTTGTGCCTCCGGCGGCACCATGACCAAAGGACCGGGATCCGTTGGGTCATCTTCGATCAGCGGCGGCCGGGCTGTCGTGTCTGGCAGTGCAATAGTGATTGCCGCCAAGCCCTCATATCCAGGCGGAACGGCTGCAACCATATCGTCAAATTCACTCGACAGGGCGGCGTCCTTTAAAAAGCCATTCACCATCAGCTGGACATCGCGTAGCTGCGCGCGCCCCCTTTGCAGCTGCGACAAGCTCTCTAGGCCAACGCCAACAGCGCCCAACCAATCCCCGTCTGGAACACCTGTTGCCACACACAATTCGTTTCTGATGCGCACATTTTGGAAAATCTCCGACGCCGTTGAAACAACGCTGGACATCATGTCGGCGGAGGGAACCACGCCGGAGAGCAGCAGACTGTCCCCAGTAAAGTCAGCAAGCCATAAATAGGGGGAGACGGCGTCCAGAACGCTAAACACTCCCTTGGTACTGTGCATCCCATTTATGCCGTCCACCACAGAGATCGCCGCTTGTTTGGAGGCTTCGTCTGTTGCTGTGCCTGTTAGAAGTGCGTTGCGGCCCTCAACGCGCACATCCACCCAGGTGAGACCCGCTTGCGCCAGCTCATCCCGCGCGGCTTTGGTCAAATCTGCTTCGATGGCCTGGTGCTTGACCGCATTGGTCAAAAGCACAAGAAAAACTAACGCCGCAAGTCCGATAACGAACTTCGTACTGCCTGACATGACGCCCCCTTAACCACCGCCTAAAATGGTTAACGAAGAAATCTAATCATAGCGCCGAAGATGCGGCAAGCCTTAATGCGCCTTAGTAATTGGCCTTATCTTCCACGGCATGCCCCTCTTTGGGGATGAGTGCAGACCTGACGAATTCGCACACCTGCGTGCCATCTTGATTAAATGCCCGCGACTTGACGGTCACAATACCCTGCGTTGGCCGCGACTTGGATTCACGCACTTCCAGCACTTCACTTTCGCCATAGAGCGTATCCCCGCAGAACACAGGCGCTGTCATTTTGATGTCCGTCCAGCCCAGATTTGCGATGGCCTTCTGGCTGATATCGGAGACGGACATGCCGAGCAGGATGGAAACTGTTAAGGACGAGACTACCAGCGGCTTGCCAAATTCTGAGTGTTTGGCAAATTCAGTGTCGAAATGAAGCGGGTGCGTGTTCATCGTCAGCAGCGTGAACCACGTGTTATCGGTCTCGCTGATGGTCCGCCCGGGGCGATGCTCATAGATATCGCCCACTTTGAAATCGTCAAAGTAGCGTCCAAAGGTTTCGCGGTAGCGGTTTTCACCGACCTGTTTTGCTGAGCCAGCCATGCGCCGTTCCTCTACATCTTAGGGATATTTGATGCAGGGTGTCGCGCTCGGGCACACGAAAGTCAACTGGGTCAGCGCCACACGCGCTTTAAAGTAGGCTCTTAGCTATTGGGAAGCACTTCTTCCAAGGTGCCGAAACGTGGCCGGTAGAAGGCGATTTGATAGATGTCTAGGTTGCCGACCACGTTGTCGATCAAGAGCTGTTGGTCATAATTGAAGACATCGCCCGCGCAGAC
>CAKZYD010000261.1 GCA_937884085.1 uncultured Sphingomonadales bacterium
ACCAACTTTAGGTGGATGCTCCCATCCTGCAGGCGCGTTCCAGTCCAGCCCGGTTCGACAATCGTCGTGCTGCCGTCGCCGGGGATAACGGCTGGTCCAACGATATCAGCCGTTTGAGTGCCGCCTGTCACGCCAAGGGCCTCGAGCCGATGGCCTTGTCGTTTCGCGATCGCGCTTATGCGGTCTACATGGATGGTCCCGTCTGCTTGAAAGCCGAAGCGCTGCTGATGGGTCTGGCGAAAAGCCTCCGCCATGTCATCCGCAGTGGTACATGGCACTGTGATGGCCATGTCTGAGCCTTCAAGCCGCAAGTCCGCGGTGAACTCTATCGTTGAATCCTCCAAGTCTATCGCATCTTTTAAAGCATCTTTGGTCTGCGCTATGGGCGCTGTTTCAAGTGCCGTATCAACGGCTTCATCCAGGCGCTTACTTTCTCCGGTCAAACCGATGCCAAGCGCTGACAACATCCCGGCCAGAGGGTACAGCAAGATGTCGGTAACGCCGATCCGCTCAGCAACGCGGCACGCGCATTGGCCGCCAGCGCCGCCAAAGGCTACCAGCACATGGCCTTTGGTATCGATGCCGCGTTCTTGCGTTACAGACTTGATGGCGCGGGCCATCTGCTCACAGGCCACATCCAGGAAGCCTTGCGCGATGGCCTTGAGCGTCATGGGCGGTTCGATGCTTTGCTGCAATACTTTGAACTTTTCGACCACGGCGGCTTTGTCCAGCGGAGCGTCGCCGTTTGGGCCGAATACGTGCGGGAACTCTTCAGGTTTGAGCCGCTCTAACAGGACATGACAGTCGGTGATGGTGAGCGGCCCGCCAAGACCATAGGAGGCAGGTCCAGGCTGTGCGCCAGCCGATTGCGGCCCCACTTGGAACCGCCCATCCTGGTAGCGCAAGATGGAGCCACCACCAGCCGCCACGGTATGAATGTCAAGCATAGGCACATCCAGCTTGACCCCCGCAATCTCAGGCATGTCTGAGAGCGCATAGCCGCCTGCGTAGTGCGCCACGTCCGTGCTGGTGCCGCCCATGTCGAAGGCGATGACCTTGTCAAAGCCGTTGGCGTTGGCGATCTCAACAGCGCCAACAATCCCGCCGGCAGGGCCGGACAGAACCGCGTCTTTGCCGCGAAAGCCTTGTGCCTTCGAGACACCGCCATCGGACTTCATGAAATACATGGCCCGCGCCTCTACAGCGCTTTCGACCTGGTCAACATAGCCCCGTAGGACGGGCGAAAGATACGCATCGGCCACCGCCGTTTGCCCGCGCGGGACAAGCTTGTGGCGGCTGCTGGCTTCATGGGAACACACCACTGTTTCAAAGCCATAGTCAGCGGCAATATCCTTTGCCCGTGCTTCATCAGCGGGGTGGCGCAAACCATGGAGAAAGGCGATGGCGAGGGCTTTGCAGCCTGTTTTGATGGCATCTTGGCAGGCCACACGGACAGCCGTCTCGTCCAAGTCTACCAGCCGTTCGCCTGCAAGTGAAACGCGTCCAGGGATGTCATAGACCGCGCTGTAGAGCGGCGCTGGGCGCTTAACGTGCAGCGCAAATAAATCTGGCCGGTTTTGACTGCCAATTTCTAAAACGTCTCTTAGGCCACGGGTCATCAAGAGCGCGGTTTTTTCACCCCGACGCTCTAGCAAGGCATTGGTCGCGACCGTGGTTCCCAGTCTGACTTCAGTAATGTCAGCCTTATCGCCCGCAAGGCGGCGAATGGCCTCGGCGGCGGCGTCAGCATAGTGCTGCGGGCTCTCTGATAGGAGTTTTGCGGTTTTCAGGCTTCCATCTGGCGCCAGGGCCAGCACGTCTGTAAAGGTGCCGCCTCTATCAATCCAAAAGCGCCAACCATCCATGTTTTTGCGAACGCCCACCCATGCTCTATGTCTGATGCAGGTCTATCGCGTCACAAAGGGACTGTCGAGCTGATGTCCATTTGGGGCAAGTTATTGGGAGCGGGTATCGGTCTCGCCATCGGCGGCCCGCTTGGCGCCCTCATTGGCGGCGCGCTTGGCCATGTCGTGGACCAAACCACGGCAGTGCGTGAGGTTATTCCTTATGATGGTCAGGATCCCGAGGGAAATGAAAGCGCGCAAGTCGCCTTTACCATTGGCGTCATCGCGCTGTCCGCCAAGATGGCAAAGGCCGATGGCGTGGTCAGTGATGAAGAAATCTTGACCTTCCGCCGCCTCTTTAAAGTGGATCCGTCCGAGGAAGCCAACGTCACGCGGGTTTTCAATCTCGCGCGGCAGTCAACGCTTGGCTTTGAGGCCTACGCTAAGCAGCTGGGCAATCTGTTTTCCGTGCGCAAAGTCGTGCTGGAAGACCTCTTGGACGCACTTTTTCAGATCGCAGGCGCGGACGGCCAGTTTCATCCAGACGAGATGCGTTATTTGCAAGCTGTTGCGTCCGAATTTGGCTTGAGCGAAGCCCAATATAGCCGCGTGCGGGCCCGGTATTTAGAGCCGGAAGCCGCGGACCCGTTCGTTATCTTGGGCATCGAGCCCGGCGCGGATGAAACAGATATCCGCAGGGCCTATCGCACGCTAGTCCGCGAAAATCATCCCGACCGCTTAATAGCGCAGGGCTTGCCGCCGGAGTTTATTCAGCTAGCTAACGCGCGCATGGCAGAGATCAACACCGCATATCGTAGCGCGCTCGACACACATAAAGCGCCGCTATGACCGATATTGCGCAGCAATCGCCCGCAGAGGATAGTATCGCGGTCAAGGACCTGGGCCTCATCCTGGTTATGAACGTGGCCTGGGGCAGTAATTTCGTGGTCAGCAAATTTGCGGTGACTGAGTTGCCGCCGATTTTTAGTGCAGCCGTGCGCTTTCTGATTGTCGCCGTCCTATGCTTGCCTTGGCTCAAACCGCTCTATGGCCGCATGCGCGCAGTGCTGACCATTGGGCTGTTGATGGGCTTTTTGCATTTCGCGCTTTTGTTCATGGCGCTGCGCATGTCTGAAAAAGTGTCCGGCCTTGCCATCATTGCCCAGCTTGGCGTTCCGATTTCCGTCATCATGGCCGTCGTTCTGCTTGGTGAGCGCGTCGGTGTTAAACGGCTCTCTGGGATAACGCTCGCGTTTGTTGGTGCCATCGTCTTGGGCTTTGACCCCGTAATTTTTGACGACTTAGACGCTGTTTCAGTGATGTTGGTGTCTGTGATTATCATGTCTTATTGCGCGATTTTAATGCGCAAGCTCACTGGCGTTTCCCCCCTGGAACTGCAAGCGTGGATTGGCCTGTCGAGCTTCTTGCCGCTGTTTGCGCTGAGTGCTGGCGTTGAATGGAAGGAGTATGCCAGCATTCCGGAGGCTGCGTGGACTGGCTGGCTCGCCGTCTTTTATACGGCCTCCGTGTCCTCCATCGTTGCCCATGCCATTAATTTCTATTTGATACAGCGCTACCCGATTTCTGCAGTGGCGCCTTATTCCTTACTTGCGCCCGTCATCGGCGTCCTCACCAGCGTCTGGTTTTTAGGCGACGCCATTACCTGGCAACTGCTCATTGGCGGCGTCATTACGCTTGCCGGTGTGCTCATCATCACCATGCGAGGCGCAGCGACCAAGGCATGACGCAGGCTTGGCAGTCCCCAAACTATAATGAGCGCCGGCAGCCTCTGGATATGATTGTGCTGCATTATACAGGCATGCAATCGGCTCAGGCCGCGCTAGAGCGGCTCTGCGATCCAGCAGCCCAAGTCAGCGCGCATTATCTCATCGACGAAGATGGGCAGTTATTCGAGCTCGTCGACCCGCTTCATCGGGCATGGCATGCGGGCGTTTCATCCTGGGAGGGCGAGCGCGATGTGAACAGCCGCGCGATTGGGATTGAGCTAGTCAATCCGGGCCATGAGTTTGGCTATGGCGACTTTCCGCAGGCGCAGATTGCGCAACTCCTGACCCTATTGGCGCATCTGGCGTGCCGCTACCACATCCCCAGATTCGCCATATGGGGCCACAGCGATGTCGCGCCGGAGCGCAAACTGGACCCTGGTGAGAAGTTTCCGTGGGCACGCCTGGCGCGCCATGGCTTTGGGGTTTGGCCCAGCTTGTTTGCGCCGCGCTTTGATGGGCATTCAGAAGCTCTTCTTGGAGCGATTGGCTATCCAACCGGTGATTTGGCTGCAGCCCAGGCGGCCTTTAAGCGACATTTCAGGCCGCATACTGTCGGCCAAGGGTGGACAAGGGCGGACACGCTTGCGGCGGGGCGCATCTTATGGGCGCTAAACAATAACGCCTAACTGTCGTTATTGCCCTACTTGATAGGGCAATCCATTTCAGGTGCCAGGCGTCTTTGTCGCCAGGTTTATTCTGGATGGCTTGAGACAAGCGGTCCAATGGGTCCCCTGGTCAAGCCAGAGGACGACGACGGGTTTTTAAAGCGGGTCGGCCTCGGGCGGTGGACGTAGCTCATCAAAACCGTAGAGCTTATTGTCATCATCACCCACCAAGTCTTTTGGGAGAGGCTTAAGCACCTCTTTGATGGATGGTCCGACACTGCCAAACTGAAAATTGGTGTCATCGCTGCCGCTGAAGATGCCACAGCCGGCCAGTCCTAAGCAGACTGCAGTAGCCACTAAAATGTGTTTCAAAGCCATGCGCTGACCTATGCCATTCACGCCCAGTTTTGCAAGGCTCTTGATTTTCACCGTCATGACAGCGCAGATGGGCGCGCCAGGCAGCGGGGCAGTCGCTGCAGCCGCAAGGCTGTAGAGGAAAGTCCGGGCTCCACGCATAAACGGTGCCGGATAACGTCCGGCGAGGGTGACCTCAGGGAGAGTGCCACAGAGAGTAGACCGCCAAGCGCGCCTTCGGGCGGGCAGGGTAAGGGTGAAAGGGTGCGGTAAGAGCGCACCGCGCTTTTGGTAACAAAAGCGGCACGGTAAACCCCACCGGGAGCAAAATCGAATAGGGGTGGCGCGATGGGCTGTGCGGCCCGCCGCCCGGGTTGATTGCATGAGGCCGTCAGCAATGCTGGCCCTCAGATGAATGGCTGCCAAAGCCGCTTATGCGGCCCAACAGAACCCGGCTTATACGCTGCCTGGCGCTTTCTTTGCCATGGAGAGAGGGGGCGACGAAGACCCCCTCCCAACCCTCCCCCAGAGCGGGGGAGGGCTTTTTCAGCTTTTTCGCTGTTTTCCCTCCCTCGTTCTGGGGGAGGGTCAGGGAGGGGGTTTGTTCGTGTCAGCCTTTATCGCTTGCTCAGGAGACTCGCCAAAGCCTATGATTCGCGCCCAAAGCGAGGCGAAGGTGACTTTGTGGGCCGCGTCGTCCGCTTCAGGGCATGAAGTGTCATTAAATGGCGCTCTCAGGTCAGGTGTGAGGCTGACGGCCTAAATGTTCAGAACAAAGACGAATTTCGTGGATCAAAGTAAATATAAATACAGAATAAAAAACGAACATGTGGCTACTATGCGCCTAAGGGCTGAGGTCATACTGTGGTAGAAAATTGTTCTATGTGTCTTATAGTGGGATAAATCAACATCATTTAGGCATATTATTTAGCCGTTTTTATTGATTGTTAAGGTGCCCTGCCGTACAACATGCGGGTTCAGGGGTGCCTGCCTGTTTTGCTGCTTTTGTTGATTGCTCTGCTTGGGCTCGAAAATCACAGAGACGCTAGCGATCAAATGGCCTGGTCCTCCGCCAACAGGGTGACTGACCAGAGCCAGCAATGCCAGACCATTTCGGAGGGACATTTAAGCATCGAGTGGACGCGAAAGGCCGCGTTTCCTTGCCCTCGCGCTTGCGCAAAGTGGTCGATAATAGCGGCGTTCCGGGCGATGAAGTCCACATGATTGTGGCCGAAGATAAGTCCCACATCATCGCGTATTTGGCCAGCGAGGTGAACCGCCGCCTCAAGGCAATGCAAGCCGATGAAAGCATTGATATGCCAGCGGGCGCGGCTGACCCGCGGCGGGCCGCCTATTTCTCAGGTTCATCCAGCTCCATCTGCGATAGCGCAGGCCGCATTGCGTTGCATAAGGCGCATCTGCGCAAGGCCGGCATCGACAAAGAATGCGTGTTCGACGGGATGGGCGATTATTTCGTCATCTATCAGCCCGCCGCCTTCGTCGCCATGAAGCGCGAGACGATTGCGGACTATGACCTTGAAGAGGAGCTCGGCTGATGACGGCGCCTCATCTGTCTGTGATGCTTGAAGAAGTCCTGGGTGGGCTGGATCTGGAGCGCGGCGGCGTGATTGCCGACTGCACCTTTGGCGCAGGCGGCTATAGCCGGGCCATTTTGGAGCGCAGTGAAGCCAGCGTTGTCGCCATTGACCGCGACCCATCGGTCAAAGTCTATGCTCAAGCCCTCAAGGATGAATACGGCCAGCGCTTTCAGCTGCTCGAAGGCCGGTTTTCCGATTTGGTGCCGCTGCTCAAAGCGGCGCTGCTGGAAAGCGTGTCCGGTATCGTTTTCGATATCGGTGTCTCCTCCATGCATCTGGACCAGCCCGAGCGCGGCTTTTCCTTCATGGCTGATGGAAAGTTAGACATGCGTATGTGGCAGGAGTTCGAGAGTGCGGCTTACCTCATCTACACAGCCGAAGC
>CAKZYD010000262.1 GCA_937884085.1 uncultured Sphingomonadales bacterium
AGAAAGCCCAAGTCCGCATAGCGTTTCAGCAGGCGCGGCGGCGGCGGGCTGGCCTCTGTCTCGCATGTATCAGCGAACTCTTGCAGCTCCGATTGGGCGAAACTACGCGCCGCCTCTTGAAGCTGAGTCTGCTCCTCTGAAAGCTGAAAATCCATGTCTATACCCCCTTACGCAGCAAAACAGGTCGACGCGTCTGTTGCGGTGTTAAGATTGGAAATCGCTGACCGATAGCTGTGATTTTCGGCATAGTAGGCATTAGTCTCAGAAGGAGTCCTCTAACAGGGCTGACCCTTTAACGCCCGTTAAACCTTTCCCGGTAGTCTCAGATCTTCGCAACAAGGACGTGCTGCCGTGGCTTTAAAATCCTCCCCCACATGGGGCGCGCAATACCCTTACATCTCAAATCTTGAGATGAAGCAGCTGTCTAAAATCACGCCCTGGCGCACCACAGCGGCGCTTGTTTTTGATTGGGCTGCTATCTTCATCTCAGCCTGGGCCGCCCAGGAAAGCGGGGCCTGGTGGGCTTATGCCTGCGCTATCGTCGTGATTGCCGGCCGCATGCATGCCTTGGCTGGCCTGGTGCATGATTTCGCGCATTATCATTATATCAAAAACAAAAAACGCTCTGATTTGATTGGAAACATCTTCGCCGCATGGCCGCTGCTTATTACCGTCGAATCCTATCGCAACAACCATCTAGCCCACCATCGGCACACCAATTTGGACAAGGATCCGGACTGGCAGGCGAAGCTCGGAGTTAAGAAGTTCACCTTCCCGATGGCGCCCGGCGCTGCCATCCGCCTGTTTCTAAGTTATTTTGTTGGGATTGGCGCGCTGGATGATATGCGCAGCGCCTTAAAACGCATTCATGTAGCAGCGGATAAACCCGCGCTCACAGAAAAGCTGCTGCGCATTGGATTTTATAGTTTGGTTGTAGGAGCGATTACAGCACTTGGCCTATGGCAGCAGGTTTTGTTTTTTTGGGTACTGCCTTTCTTCACGCTGTTCTTTTTCTTCATGTATGTGCGCTCCGTCGCAGAGCATTTCGGGTCATCCATGGACCATGGTCATGAGCTTGGGGCTTCGCGAACCGTGCTACCGGCCTGGTGGGAGGGCTGGCTCTTCAGCCCCCACAATTTGAACTATCACCTTGATCATCACCTGTATCCAACGGTGCCGTTTTACCGCCTCAAGGCGTTACATAAGGCGTTAATGACGAATCCCAATTACGCTTCGCAAGCGCACATTACCCACGGCTATATGCGCGGCTTGCTTGGGGAGCTGGGCGTTATAAAGCCATCGCAACACCCGCTACCGGCGCAATAGCGCGTCCGGCACTCACATGCATCCGAGGGCTTAAAGCTTTCTCTTATTCAGTGGAAACATGAGACAGCTTTAGGGTTTTTATCGGTCGCGGCTTCGAACCGAATAACCGGCGCCGCCTTATTCTGACACTGCTCTAGTTCACCAGCGTGAACGTCGCGTCGAAATCAAAGCGGCGCAGCTCTTGTCCTTTGTAAACGAGAGCACTCTTAGGTAGATTTCTTTGTCTGAGGATTAATGTCACCATATTAGCAGCGTAGTGCGAGCCCCCCATCAACCGACTACAGCAAACCCGTTAGGATTGAAAAATCAAGCCGCTGCAGCGCTGACAACGCATCGGCGCGCTGGCCTTCCGCTTGAAAAGCTACAACGGCGGATGGCGATAGCTCAACCTGGCCACGCGTTGTGTAAGTGCCGCTGAAACTCTGCTCACTTTCTTCAAATACCACCTTGAGGCCATTGACACGGGCATCTGCAGCGGGCTCCGGGATGATGGAGCTTTGCACACAGCTCGTTCCGACCAAAGTGCTGAAATACAGAAAATCTGGATGGTCCTGCAGCAAATCTCCCACATCAACGCAGCGCGGTTGGGCGCCGATAGGATCGATTGAGGCTTCTAGGCTTTTGACAGTTCTGCCCAGCATCACCAGCAGCGCACTTTTGATTTCTTCAGCGGCGCGGCGCAGGTCACCTTCACTGCTTGCAGAGGGGGCCGTCTGCGCGCTGGGCGTGGCTGCTTTGAATGCGGCAATATCCATCGCTTGAACCATCTTAGCCGCTGATGAGATTGAGCCCTTGGGATTATCAATCGCAAACACGATGATACCAGACGGCCTGGCGACAGCCAGCAAGCCAGGCAGTCCAGTTGTTGCGGCATCCTGCACAAACACAACTGTTCCATTGATCTTTACTTTCGTCGCGACACCGGGCGTCGGGGGGCCGCTTTCAACGCGGTCAATGAACTTAGGGTCCGTGTACACGGATACCAACGTAGGCCCATCAGCCGTGTCGTAGCCTCGTTCGCAAGCGACAGGCGTTCCGCCAAGACCAATGGCGCCGGCGCGATTGACTGTTCCCGTGGCCTTGGCGGGGCCGAGCGTGTTCCCCAAGAGAGCACAGGCTTCATTTGATAATCGCGGCCCCGGACTACCAGCATCCAAAATCGCAGCTGCGTCGGAAAGGGCGCCTGCATGTGCCGATGACGCTAGAGCCCATACACTGATAGCCACTAAGCCGCTGCGGGCCCAAGCAAGACCGCTGGAACGCCCAATCAAATGTCGAAACATCCTCAACCCCCTACGCTATCCTTGAAAGACTGCGTATCGCCTCCGTGACAAGGCTGTCCAGCACCAACTCAAACGCTCGTCATTTTGCGCTGTCCTACAGGGTGCCTAATCTAGTATTTTGGCCCTATGACATATGCATCACCCCCCACACCCCATCGGTCGTTGGCTCATCGGTCAACGCCCAGACAAAACCAATCAAGCGACCTCACTGAGATGCTCAGCGCATTTCAAACTGTGCCGACCAAAACACGGGCAGACGGTTGGACGCCTGAAAAGCAGTACAGGTTTATCGAGAAACTGGCCCACTCTGGCAGTGTATCCTTGGCTGCAAAAGCAGCAGGCATGACTCGCGAGAGTGCCTATCGACTGCGGCGGCGACGCGATGCCCAAAGCTTCGCAGCCGCCTGGGAGGCCGCCCTCGCCCATGCAACACAAATGCTGACAGACATCGCGGTTGAGCGCGCCGTCCATGGTGTTGCAACGCCAATCTTTCATGACGGCGAACAAGTCGGAGAGCGCCGCTATTATTCCGACCGCTTGCTGATTTTCCTCTTAAAGGCCCATGCGCCGCTAAAATATGGCAATTTGGCTGGCGTGACCACATTCAACGCAAGCGAGGTTGATCCCCTACGCCCTGCCCTGCGGGCATTGCCCACCTTGCTCAATAAGCTGCTGAAGCCGCTGCGCGCCATAGATAGGCCAAGGAGCAAAGACGCGTTGACGCCGCCAAACAAAGACCAACAGATAGCGCCGCACCCCCAAGAAACGGCTACAGACGGCCTTATAAACTAGGTGTGACTTTTGTGACTTTTGGACTGGCACACAGGTCGTTGAACCCGGTGGCGTCCAGTCTCAAATCCCTTCGGCGCGGAGGTCGAAGGCCGCCAAACCTTCTTCGAGATAATCCGCCAACAACGGGGTGCCCAGCAGATATTCGGCAGTGGAGTTATGGCGCTCTTGAGAGGCGGTCGTGCAAGCATCTGTCCATTCATCGGCGCTGTAGGTGCCGCGGCCGACCCAACTCAACGCCACCAGCTCCACCGCTTCGTCGTCGTTTAGGTCATCAATAATGTGCTTTAGCTCATCATAGGTGGAATCGCCCATATGCTCTTCCAGCGTTTCATCCGCGCCTTCATACTCATCGGTCGCGCTGCGACTTGCGCTCGCCGGCGGCACTTTCGCATCAAATTCGCGCACTTTGGCTATGATGTAGCTCAGCCTATCAATCGGCAGGGACATTTCCATGAGGCAGCTCCCTTCTGCAGCACCGTGTCCAGCGTCTTAAACAAACCGTATTTCGAGGCGGCATCCTTGACGTGGGTCAAAGATGCTAAAAACTCACCCACGACTTGCTCACAATCTAACATAATTCCATTGGCAATAAAGGTGCGATCTTTTGCATGACCAAAGCTATATGCCTAACCGTAAAATTTGAATCACCGCCCGGCACAGAGAGAGAGGTGAAGAGCGTGCAACGGATATTTCAAGTAGTAACGGTCGGGGTGCTTATAGCCCTGGCATCAGTCTCTATAAATGCGAAGGACCCGTTGGCTTTTCCCGAGGTAAAAACTGAAGATTTGATTGGCGCAAAAGCAGTCTTTCCAGCAGACTTTCCCGGTGATCCAACGCTTGTGCTCGTTGCATTTGAGCGTAAGCAACAAGAGGATATCGACCGATGGGTGACAGCACTGTCCTTAAAAGACGATGTCTCAATCCCATGGATTGAAATGCCGACGGTGGCACGCCGTTATCGGCTGATGAAACCGCTGCTGGACGGGTGGATGCGCGATGGCATTCCCGCCATTGCCGATCAACAGCGGGTCTTTACTGTCTATACACGGCGTAAGTCATTTCGCAGCGCGCTTGGCGTGACCAAGTCTGATACTGTTTTAGCAGTCGTGGCCAGGCCGAATGGGCAGATTTGCGCCATCGTCGAGGGCTTGCCGACTCCAGACGCTATCGAACGCATTCGTGGTGCCAAGGGACTCGTCACACCAGGCGGCGCCGATACAGGTACGTGCAGCTAGACCGCGGCCACACAGGATATGAACAGGGAGCATAAGAAGCATGTCGCATGGAATTGACTTAAGAGCAGAAATGCCGCTGCTGGCCCGCCACGAAGGTCAATGGACAGGGATGTATCGTTACGTCACGCCGGATTTCCAGCTGGTCGACGCGCACCGCGCGGACCTAACCTGCCGAATGCCGACCGAGGGAGACTATCCTTATTGGCAAACCAACGCGAACATCTGGCTGGATGACAACGGCGCCGAAGCCAAGCGGCAGGATATGGAGTTTCCGGCCACCTACCGAGACAAGAAAATCTGGTTCGATGGGGATATCATCACCGGCTGGTGTGGGGAACTCACCCAAGACGAAACCAATGCATCCATCATGGTGTCTTGGCGTTGGAACGACCTTAGCCTTATCCCGATGCCTATCACAGACCTCCATATGTATGAAATGATACAGCTCAGCGGCTGCGGCAATCATCGCAGCCGGGTTTGGCACTGGATTGATGATGGCAAGCTCATCCTGCGTACCTTGATTGAAGAGACCCGGGTCAGCGGGGCAGCTTGACTTTAAGAAGCAAAAGAGGGCCTCGCGACTTTGTGAATGGGCGACAGCACAAGGTGCTTTGTCTTGGTGCAGACCGACATGCAAATACGCACGCAAACGCTTTCAGGAGCCTCACGATGCGAAACATGACAAGACTTATCGGGCTGTTCGTCACTTTGTTTGCAACACTTACGTCCGCCCAAGCTGCGCCACTGTGGATCGAACGCAAGTTCATTCCAGCGCCAGAGCTGGTGGCACCGCAATTCGCAGAATTTGCTGAAATGCAGACACAGGCAGTAGACCATAGCGCCTGGGGTGCATTCCTAGCACGCTATGGTTCAGAGGGACCTGATGGTATCAACAGAATTGGCTACAGCACGGTCTCTGCCGGAGATCGGCAGGCCCTGCGTGCATACATCGATTCCTTGCAGGCAACTGACACACGCATCCTGACTAAGGACCAGCAGCTCAGTTTTTGGATTAATCTCTATAACGCCGTTACGGTGGATATGATCTTAGAGAACTATCCAACCAAGAGTATTCGTAAGATCAAAAAGCCCTGGGACACGCCGCTTGTGACGGTGTTGGGACAAGACCTCAGCTTAGGGCAAATCGAGCATCATATCGTTCGCGCCATTTGGCCTGACCCGCGCATTCACTATGCCCTGAACTGCGCCGCCCTAGGTTGCCCCAACTTAGCGCTGACCCCTTATACCGCTGCCACTTTAGAGGACATGCTGGAAACCGGGGCCAAGGCCTACGTCAACCATCCGCGCGGGGCGGCGCTGGACGGGTCAAAGCTGACGATTTCCAAAATCTATGGCTGGTATCGAGAAGATTTTGGCACGGTCGACGATGTCCTAGCCCACATCCGCAGCTATGCAGACCGGCCTCTTGCCGAAGCGCTTGCCAACATCACGAAAGTCAAAGCCTATGCGTATAACTGGAACCTCAATGACGCCATTCCAGCCACAAACTGATCAAACCACCGCACATATAGTCTTCCATTCGAGATAGCTATCCAGCGCTTGGCGTCCACTATCTCGGCCCCAACCAGATTGCTTCATGCCGCCAATGGGCAGGGCAGCATCATACATAAGGTGACAATTGATCCACACAGTCCCAGCCTCAATCCGCTCACTGATGCGATGCGCATGAGACAAAGATTCGGTCCAAATACTTGCCGCCAGCCCATAGTCGCTATCATTAGCCGCCTCGACAACACTCTCGACGTCCTCAAACGGCTGCGCTGCCAGGACTGGGCCAAACACCTCCTCGCGTACCAACGGCATCGCATTGTCAACGCCGGTAATGACCGTCGGGCTCATAAACGTATTGGCCGGCCCAAACAGCTCGCCGCCCGAATGCACTGTCGCTCCAGCATCAGCGGCGCCTTTAACGTAAGTCGCGACTTTATCCGCCTGCCGCGCCGACACCAAAGGCCCCATCTGGGTGGCTGGATCGAGGCCATGGCCAGCAGCCATGCCTTTACCGTAAGCAACAACGCCCTCGATCAAGTCGTTAAAAATGTCTTTGTGGGCATAAAGCCGCGAGCCAGCCACGCACACTTGGCCGCCATTGAAGAAGATAGCGTTGGCAACGCCCGGAATGGCCAAGTCCAAATCGGCATCCGGCATGACGATCATGGGAGATTTGCCGCCAAGTTCCAGCGTGACTTTCTTCAAGTTGCCCTTGGCACCATCGAGAATAGCGCGGCCCGTGGCCGTGGAGCCTGTGAAGGCAACTTTGTTAACATCAGGATGAGCGGCCAAGGCCGCACCGGTCTCTGCCCCCATACCAGTGACGATGTTGAGAACACCTTCCGGCAAGCCTGCCTCAATCATAAGCTCAGCCAAGCGGATGGAGCTAAGCGAGGTGTCTTCAGCAGGTTTCAGCACCACTGTGCAGCCAGCAGCAAGCGCTGGGGCAAGCTTCATGGCCGTCAATACAAGCGGCGAATTCCAGGGCAGGATAGCGGCCACGACGCCAACGGGCTGGCGATTGGTCCAGGTCGCCATCTGTTTGCCTTCAGGCTGGTAGTTGATGGAGGATTCAATCGTTTGGCCTTCAATGGCCATCGCCTGCCCACCAAAGAAACGGAATTGATTGACCGCGCCGGGAATCTCCGCCCAGCGGCCCACATAAAGCGGCTTGCCTTGGTCAAGGGTTTCAATCTCAGCCAATTCATCGATATTGGCTTCAATCGCATCAGCAATTGCCCACAGAAGCTTGGCTCGCTCCACTGGCGGTGTCGCCCGCCAGCCCGGCAAAGCCTTGCGCGCAGCGGCAACCGCTGCATCGACGTCCGCCGTGCCTGCCATAGCGACCTCAGCCAGGGTTTCACCTGTTGCCGGGTCAAGCGTCGGGAAAACATCGCCCGATTTTGCGCCGGTCCAGGAGCCACCAATGAGGAGATTGGCTTTGGCGTGGCTTGAAAGAAAAGACTGGGCGGCATCAGACAGGGCGGGCTGGGCAAACGACATTGGGGACCTCTTTCTTAAAAGAACCCCTGCCCTGTGCCACAGCCCAAGAAGGCAGCCAGACGATTAC
>CAKZYD010000263.1 GCA_937884085.1 uncultured Sphingomonadales bacterium
AGACCCAAGCGGTGTGCAGGGGACGATCGCCTCTTGCCCCGTGGCCAAACGACCAGCGTTGATGACATGGAAACCGTCGACGTCCTTGTCTGGCGTTATGGCGTCAATCACCGTCAAATCGTCGATATGCTTGGGCAGCGGCAGTTGGACCAAAATCCCATCGACAGCGTCATCTTCGTTCAGCTGATTAATAAGGCCCAGAAACGCTGCTTGGCTGGTGTCGGCTGGCAAGAGGAGCTCAAAACTATGGATGAAAGCCTCAAAGCAGGCTTTGCCCTTGGCGCCCACATAGACTTGGCTGGCCGGGTCACTGCCAACCAGCACCACCGCAAGGCCAGGGCGCTGCGCCTCCGCAATGCCGTTTAAGCTGATTTTAATCTTGGCGCGGAGGTCGGCGGCAACGGCTTTTCCGTCTATCAACCGCGCTGTCATGCCAGGGAAGACCGCACCACGCCGTAGATATCCCACCACAATGGCCGGACCAGAAACTGGATAATCAAATACAAGATGAGCGGGGAGATATCGACGCCGCCCAGGTCTGGGATAATGCGCTGCAATGGCCGCAAGACGGGTGCCGTGATGCGATGCAGGATGTCAGTTATCGTATAGACGAATTGGTTGCGCGTATTGATGACATTGAAGGCAATCAGCCAGCTGATAATCGCCGAAATGATAATGGCCCAGGCATAGAGCATGAGCAGCGTATCGCCGAGCTGAAAAATACCGGTAAGAAGGTTCATGTCAGAGCTCTCTTTAGGCCCAGCGACGATGGATTTCGCGGCTGCTGGCCACTAGGATTTAATGGCTATGTAGCGATGGCCATGGCGCCCCGCAAGTTAAGCCTTTCTTAGGGGCCATATGTGATTCTCTGGTCAAGACTGCCAGAGGTGTATCTGGCGGAGAGTTTAACTGCTTTAGAGCCGCGTTTTAGAGCCAATGTCCTTTTTTGCGCCGACACAGAATTCTGGTTTCCAGTTCGTGACGATTAACGCGAACTTGCTCAGTGGCATTTTTCAAGCGCAAACTGCTGTGGCAACGGCGGGAACGCTCTCGTCTACCACCTTTGCGCGGCAAGAGCCTGCCGTCACGGCGCCTTGGCAGCTTAATGAAGAGCCGCAGCCGCTAAACCGGCGGATTTCGTCGGTTCGTCAGCAAACCAGTTTTATTGATACCGATGCGGCAACGGTAAACGTGGCTGGCAATGATGTGGATGCCCGCGCCACCTTTACGCTGTTTAACGCGCTAGAAGATTTGCGCACCCTGGCGGAATATGCCAGCCAAGAGCGCACGCTCGATAGTGAGCTCGCCAGGCTTGATGCGACTTTCCAAACTGGCCTCCAGCAGGTCCAACAATATGTCGGCAGCGAAACGCTGGATAAGCTTGACCTGTTGTTTGGCGATAAGGACAGCAAAGTCACCAGCAGCGTCGATGTGGGTGAGAACAGCAACGATTATGGCGGCGCCGTCATCCAAACCGGGGCCCGCACCGATCCAATTCCCGGCTTAGATGGGACCGAGGTTTTCTCCATCAGCCTGACCAAAAGCAGCCGTACGGACACCATATCAGTGGATTTGAGCCAGATTGCAGGCGACATTTCCATCGATGCCGTAGTTGAGCTTATCAACACCCAGATTAGCAGCCTCAAATTGGTTGACGCCGATGGAAATCCTGAATTGGATGACCAGGGCCACCCTATCCTAGATACCGAAGGCAGTCCGGTCGATCGCTATCTCACGCGCTTTGAAATGCGCAGCAATGACAATTTCGATTGGCTCATTGGCACGGATGGTGTCTCAACCGAGACCGTGGTTCTCTCGGCACCAGCAGCACAGCCCTCAGTTTTCGTGGCCAGCAGCTTTGATTCCGTCGTCACGGATGCGGCCACCAAAGCACGGGTTAATAGCTTTACAAGCACCGGTACCGCTTTTGAAAGCACGGGCCGGTCCGATGTCTCAGCTACCAGCGCTGGCTTAACTGCGCTTGCCGAGGACGTTGCGAGCGCCAACGGCACCAACATCGTGGAAAATCCCATCGACCCTGTCGCCGTCGAAACGCAAACCTTTGGCATAGCTGCCGATAGCCAGGGCTTTTCCTATATTGTCGGCACCACCGCGGGGGATTTGGACAACCAGCTGGGCACCGGCAAAGATGATGTATTCCTGACCAAGCTGGATAGCCAGGGCCAGATTGTGTACCAGCGCCTGGTCGGCTCCAGCGATGACGCTCAAGGCTTTGCCGTGACCGTCGATGCCAACGACAATGTCATCATCGCCGGTCAAACCCGTGGGCAAGTCGACGAGGTGGATGTCTTTGATGGCGGAGATAGCTTCGTTGTCAAATATGACACACTCGGACGCGAGGTCTTCCGCACCCAGCTTGATAGTGTTGTGACCGATGCAGCTTTAGCTGTGACCACCAATGCAGTGGGCGAGATTTTTGTCGGCGGCTATGCCGATGGCAATATCAATACCAGCACCTCCTCCAATGGTGGCCGGGATGGTCTGGTGCTAAAGCTGGACGCAGCGACGGGCGCCATCGCAGATGTCGCACTTCTTGGCGGCGCAGGCACGGACCAAGTTACCAGCCTGGCTGTTGATGCCGCCGGCAATGTGTTTGCAGCGCTGGAGCAGGATGGCAATGGCACCATCGTCAAGCTTGATGGCACCAACCTCTCCTCAACACTGGCGCAAACCGATTTGGGCAATTTGGCGGGCGGCAGCTTATCCGCGAGCGCTGTCACTGGCGCAGATGCCAGCACCCAGGGCATTGTCGTAGCAGGCACTACCGGCTATCCCGGCGGTCTTTCGGGCGGTACGGCGCTGAATGCCTCCTCCGGCGGCTTTGATGCTTTTGTCACCACGCTTGTGGATGGCGGGAGCAGTCTCTCTGCAGACCAAACCCGTTTCATCGGCACAGCGGCCTCTGACAGTGCAACTGGTCTTGCGCTCAGCGGCGATGACATCTTCGTCACCGGGCGGACAGGCGACGCTTTAGACGGCCAAACACGCCAAGGCCCGCAGGATGGCTTTGTCGCGAAAATCGACCTGACGAGCGGCGCGCTGGACGCCCGTAATCAATTTGGCGCTTTTGTCGGCCGCACGGATACAACCGGTATTGCCGTGTCAAATGCTGGCAGCAGTACCTTGGAAAAACTGGGTCTGCGCAGCGGCCAACTTGGCGATACACAAGATCGCACCCTTGGCACACAATCGAGCCTGAAGGATGGCGAATATTTTTACGTGGCCGTTGATGGCCGCCCGGCGCGCCGAATTGATGTGAACCCCGGCGATAGTTTCCGCACCATTGCAGCGCGCATCAATGTACTTGGGCTGCGCAGTGTCAAAGCCGAAGAGAAAAACGGCCAGCTAGAAATTGAAGCCATCAATGATGGCCGCATTGATTTGATTGCAGGGCCAGAAGGCCGTGACGCCCTTGTCCGTCTTGGGTTCGAACCACAATCCATTTTGTCCTCTGAGCGTCTGTTCAACTTTGAAGATGATCGTCCGCCAGAAGAGCAGCTTGGCGGCTCCTTTGCGCTCGGCCTTGATACCAGCTTTAACCTGCGCGACAAGACCACCGCCAAATATGTGCTCTCACAGCTTGATAGCGCCATTTCGACCGTCCAGCGCGCCTTCCGATCGCTCACATTTGACCCTATTGCCTTTGAACTCTCGCAGCAAAGCCAATTCTCTGGGCCTGTGCCCACCCGCTTGAGCAACCAATTGGCAAACTATCAAGCCGGGCTCGCGCGGCTGCAGGCCGGATCGCTCTCCTCCACAAGTTTCTTCGCATGACCCATTTTTCAAAGCTCTTTGTAGCGCCGCTTGCTGCACTGCTGCTGGCAGCTGCGCCACCAGACGATAATGACAAGCAGATCACCGAAGCCCACTTTGTGAGCTTTCAGCCGATCATCATGACTGTTGTACAGGAGCGACAAATCCAGGGTCTTGTCCAGCTCGAAGTCACGTTGCGGCTGTATGATCCAACAAATTGGGACCGTACCTCCCGGCTGCGGGCACGTCTAAAAGACCGCCTGGTTCAAGCTGTTGCTGGTTTGACAAATGGCGCCATTCGGGTGGATGCGCCCATTAATATTCCGCTCATAACAGCGGTGATGCAGCGGCAAATCGATAAGGAGCTCGGGCCAGATTACGCCCGCGTCCTCATCACCGATGCGACGACTCGCAAACAATAATTTTTTTGAACATCGGTCAAATCGACAAACGTCCTGAGATTGTGGCGCGCGGGGCACAGTTTCGGCAAATTCTTGTGCAAATCTGATGGAATCCGATTGCAACACTTTGCATCGTCCGTAAGGGTGAGTGGGTCACAAGCCGCAGAAATCCGCCATGAACGGAGCACAAAAAACGCGGCGTCTTTGAGACCCTAGGGGAGTATTATGCACTTTAAACACGCTCTTATTGCATCCACCTTTCTATCGTTGGGTGCAACCGGCGCTGCCGCTCAAGGCACGGCGAGCTTTACCGAAGAAATCGTTGTCACGGCGACCAAACGGGAACAATCCATTCAAGATGTTCCCATCGCGGTTTCAGCTTACTCGGGAGAATTACTCCGGCAGGCGGGGATTACAGATGTCCGTGAACTCACGCAGCTCTCACCCAGTCTGTTCCTTACTTCGTCCGCGTCTGAAGTCGCCGGCGCTGTGGCGCGTATTCGGGGCATTGGGACCACTGGCGATAACCCGGGCCTTGAAAGCTCGGTCGCCATCTTCATCGATGGCGTCTACCGCAATCGCTCGAATGTCGGCTTTACTGAACTTGGCCAACTCGAGCGCATTGAAGTTCTACGCGGCCCGCAAGGGACCTTGTTTGGCCGCAACGCGTCCGCTGGTTTGATCAATATCGTCACGGCCAATCCGGAATTTGAGACGTCAGGCTATGGCGAAGTCTCCTATGGCAATTACGACTTCTTGCGGGTTGCAGGCGGTATTACCGGCGCCTTGTATGAAGACAAGATCGCTGCCCGCATTGATGCTGTTTACACCCAGCGTGATGGCTTCCTAACCGATTCCGTCACCGGCGAAGACTATAATGATCGCGATCGTTACCTGATTAGAGGTAAAGTACTGGCCGAGTTTGACGGTGGCGGCTCCTTGCTTCTGGCCGCTGACTATTCAAGCCGGGACGAGGAATGCTGTGCTGCGGTCCCGATTGTTCGGGGGGCAACTGCTGATTTGATTGAGGCTTTGGGCGGCCAACTCGGCAGCGGCGGCACACCTGCTGGCTCTGATCCATTTGACCGTATTTCTGCAACTTCCCCGGGGCGTAGTTACCAACAAGATGTTGAAGAATGGGGCATTTCTGCCGAACTGAATTGGGATTTTGACAGCTTCAGCTTTGTCTCCATCACAGCCTACCGCGATTGGGAAGCCAACCGGGCCGTTGATATCGACTATACCTCTCTCGACATTCTGTATCGGGATGAAGACGGCCAAAACCAAAAATTCCAAACCTTTACCCAAGAATTTCGGGTCAATGGACAGGTCGGCATTCTCGACTGGATGGTTGGCGCCTTCTACGCCAATGAAGACCTCGATTATGACGATGCCGTTCTCATCGGCGACGACTATTCCACTTACTCCGATGCGCTTGTTTGCGCCGCTTTAGGCCAGAGTTTTGGCGTGGATTGCGGTGTTCCTGTTACCGGTGCAATCTTCCCCGGCTATCAGGCTATAGTTCCGGCTATTAGTGGCGGCGCCATTACCGATCCACTGCCTGGTGGCTCCGGCGTTATCGAAGATGTATTCCTGCAAAACTCTGAGAACTGGTCGCTCTTCACCCACAATATTGTCAACGTTACCGACCGGCTCGATTTCACAATTGGTCTTCGGTACACTGAGGAAGTCAAAAATATTGATATTTCTCTGCAAACTGATAACCCAACGTGTACGGCCATTCTCAATGCCGTTGGAGCGGGGGCGATTCCCGCTACCCTTGCAACAGCGCCGTGTCTTCCATTCTTTAATCCTTCAGTTGACGGTTCCTATAGCGACCGCCGCAAAGAGCAGCGTTTGACCGGTACGGCGGCGGTCAATTATGCTTGGACCGACGACTTCTCCACCTATTTCAGCTACTCGCGCGGCTATAAGGCAGGTGGGTTCAATTTGGATCGTGCCGGCCTAGACCAAAACCCACTGGCGCTTGATGTGAACGCCCAGTTGCAGTTTGAAGAAGAAGTGGTGGATAGCTTCGAGTTGGGGGCAAAATGGCGCAACCCAGACGGCAAGTTCAACTTGAACGCGACGATCTTCTACGCCACCTTCGATGACTTCCAGCTCAACACCTTCAACGGCATCTCCTTTGTTGTGAACAACATTGATGAAGTTGAGAATTATGGCTTTGAAGTTGACGGCGCATGGCAGCCGATCGACGATCTATCCATCAGTGGCGGCGTGACCTACGCGGTTGCGGAGTATACGGATGACCTGCCTATGGGTCCTGGCGATCTGTTTGAGCAACCATCAACGGCTAACCCTGCGCCGTTTAACAATGCGTTCTTCCAGCTGCCTGGTAGCCAGATTACCAATGCGCCGAAATGGTCTGTCTCCTCGGCTATCAATTATCAGCCCCCGATAACAGAAGATCTAAAAGCTATCGTCTATGTGGATGGACGCTATACGGGCGACGTCAACACTGGCTCCGACCTTGACCAGGAGAAAATTCAAGACGCGGTCTTTATCGTGAATGCCCGGGTGGGTGTTGGTGACATTGATGGCGCGTGGCGCGTGGAGCTGTTTGCCCGCAACTTGTTTGATACCGACTATTTCCAGGTGGCCTTCGACCAGCCGCTCCAAGGTGGTGGCACGATTGGAAACACCTTCGTGCCAAACAACCAAACCTTCGGGGCATTCCTTGCAGAGCCTAGAACCTATGGCATCACCGTTCGCGGTGAGTTCTAAAAAAGGGCGTAGACCCTTTGACCTAAAAAAGCCCGCTGGTTTCCGGCGGGCTTTTTTTTAAAGTCCCAGTGAAATTTATGTCCCCGTGAAATTTAAGTCCCAGTGAAGTGGGCATCGCGCTTTTCGATGAAGCTCTGAACACCTTCCTGGAAGTCGTTGGTTTTGGCGAGCTGATGCTGGACATCAGAAAACTGGGCAGCTGCTGCATCTTCACCTTCAAGCGCGTATGTGCGCGCGTTCGACAGTGTGGCTTGCACTGCTAGGGGCGCCCGCTTTGCGATAGACCGGGCGAGCTCTCTGGCACGGTTTACCTGCGTCCCAGCAGGGACAATCTCCTGCACCAGGCCAATCCGATAGGCTTCTTCCGGCCCAAATTCATCGCCGGTGAGAAGCCATTTCATAGCATTGCCCCAGCCGCCGCGTTCAATAAAGCGATAGGTGGCGCCGCCCACGGCCATCAGGCCGCGCTTGGGCTCAAGTTGGGCAAAGCGGCAGTCATCGGCGGCAATGGTGACGTCGCCAGCCAGCATCAGCTCAATACCGGCGGTGAAGGTGATGCCCTGCACAGCGGTTATAAGCGGCTTGGTGCGGCCATGGCCAAAGCGGTTATAAATGTCGATGTTGGCAGACCGTGCGAAGTCACCGCTTTCGCTGAATTTACCGGCAAATTTGGGAAGGTCGAGGCCGGCGGTGAAGTGTTTGCCATGGGCGAACAAAAGCCCGCAGCGAATATCTTCTTCCGCTTCCATGCGCGCGTAAGCGTCGCTCATCAACGCAAAGATATGGGGCGTAAAACCGTTTAGTTTTTCCGGTCGGTTGATACCAATTTCTAAAACGCCGTCTGATAGGTCGACGGTAATATCACCTTCCTCACTCATGCTGCTTTGCTCCTTTGTGTTGGTGGAGACGCTAGCAGCACTGTATTTTTTGGGAAGCTGACGAAAAAAAGGGTCAGCTGCCCCCGTTGACCACTTCAATAGGCTTGCAGACAGCCACGGCAGACTTGTTGATTAACATGATTTCTTGATTGGGAAGACGGATGGGAAAAAAGGGACGCGGGTCATTGAGCAGGTCTTGTACGCGTTCTTCCTTCATCAAAAACACATTGCCGGAGATTTGGGTTCCATCGTGGAGAACGATATCCACATCGATGTTATATTTGCGGCGAATGCGCGACCCAGCTGTTGAAATGGGGGTTTGTACCGTCATGCCACGCACTCCATCAGTTGTTTATCGAGTCCGAATTGGCGGACTTTTTCATAGCAGGCTGGTCGGATGCCGGTGGCTTCCCAGCGGCCAATAATTTTGCCGTTTTCATCTTCATCCTCGTAGATGAATTTGAAGATTTCCTGGGTGACCATGACGTCCCCTTCCATGCCGACGACCTCTGTGATCGAGGTTGTGCGCCGGCTCCCATCGCGCAGCCGCTTCACCTGAACAATAAGATCGACCGCTTCGGAAATTTGTTGCCGGATGGCTTTGAGCGGATAGTTGACGCCCGACAT
Organism: uncultured Sphingomonadales bacterium; assembly: GCA_937884085.1. GTDB lineage: Bacteria > Pseudomonadota > Alphaproteobacteria > Sphingomonadales > CAKZYD01 > CAKZYD01. The sequence goes on from CAKZYD010000263.1 coordinate 8,426, forward strand.
GTTCACCATGTTTTCCATCCGGGTGATAGCTTCGCGCGGCTTGTTGGCGTGCAACGTGGCCATGGACCCATCGTGCCCGGTATTCATAGCTTGCAGCATGTCCAAGCATTCTCCGCCCCGGATCTCGCCCAGAATAATTCGATCCGGACGCATCCGCAGAGAGTTAATAAGCAAGTCGCGGATATGGACGGCGCCTTGGCCTTCTAAGTTTGCCGGCCGGGTTTCGAGCGGCACGACATGCGGTTGCTGCAGTTGAAGTTCCGCCGCATCCTCGATGGTGACGACGCGCTCGCCTTGGTCAATGAGTTTTGACATGGCGTTGAGCATGGTGGTTTTACCCGAGCCCGTGCCGCCGGAAATCACCACATTGAGACGGCACGCCCCAGCGATTTTGAGGAAATCGGCCATGTTTTTGTTCATCGAGCCACCGGAGCACATCATGTCGATGGTGATGGGCTTGTTGGAGAACTTCCGAATGGAGATCGATGTGCCTTTTAGCGACAGTGGTGGGATAATGACATTCACCCGGCTGCCATCTTCAAGGCGCGCGTCGGCCAGTGGCGTGGTTTGGTCAATGCGGCGGCCAACTTTGTTACAAATGCGCTGCGCTACGTGCAGCAAATGGTCTTCATCGCGGAAGCGGATATTGGTCAGGACCAACTTCCCTTTGCGTTCGACATAGACCTGTTTTGGGCCATTCACCATGATGTCGCTGACGGCCGTATCGGCGAGGAGCACTTCTAGCGGTCCTAGGCCCAGCAGCTCATCGATGAGCATGGCTTCAAGCTGCGCTTGCTCCTTGCGATTAAGAGTGATGCGTAGTTCGGCGAGAACTTCTAGAACGATCGGGCTGAACTCTTCATGCAGTTCAGCTTTGGTTAGAGATGCCGCAGCCTCCGCATCAATGCGGTCCAAAAGGCGCGGCAATACCTGTTCTTTGATGTTGACGATGCCGCCGCTGTCATCTTCTTCGGCGTCATAGTCATAGGTGGCGATCTCTTCATCTGCCGGCTGGGACTCTGACGGAATGCTGTCCCTCTGTTGCGGTGGCGGCGTGTCCGCATCGTCTTCACCTGGCGCAAAGAGACTGGATGCAGCTGTCTCGCCGTCACGTAGCGGGATTTTGTTTTCAAAGGCAACTTCGGCTGCAGTTAACGCTTTACGGATTGGATTATCTTCCGCGTCTGAGAGCGCTGCGTCGTCTTCCGCAACTTCGCGTGGCTCACTAGGCGCAGCTTGGCGACCGGGCATTCGTTTGCGCCCAGGTGTTTCCGCTGCCGTCGTGCCGTTCTTTTTACCAAACATCGTTCGCCTAAATTCGCCGAAACCCCTTTAAGGCCAGCACGAACACCAGGTGTGCGCACTAAGCCGAACGTCGCTATAGTGACTGATGATGCTTAATTTTTTCTAAGGTTCAGCCAGGAGTTAATGGATGGAGCTGCTAACCAGGCCCATATCCATAGCGCCGAGGCTGCGCGTGATTTCTGACCAAATGGCTTCACCCATTTCATCGCCGACCTCATCAAGGCTTGCACGCGCCTCTTCGGCGATCAAATAGGCATGTGCGCCGAAGCGTTCGCGCAGATCGCGGGCGACATGAACGTACAATAGGGCTTCAACATCTTCGGTCATAGGGGAACTCCAAATTCAAGACGAATGCTCCTCTATCTTTCAAGTCTTATGCCAAAGCCAATCCATTGAAAGTACGGTATTTTCTCATTTTTGTGTTCGGGTGCAGTCACTTTCTGCCGAGGAAAATTTGACCTACGGCAAGCCTTGCGTATGGTGCAGCCGGTTGCCAGCGTTGGCGTATTGAAAAGGATGTTGCGGCGTGGACCGATTAACGGCCATGGAGATTTTTACCCGTGTGGTCAATGAAGGCAGCTTCTCCGGCGCTGCCCGCGTCCTCAACATGTCAAAGTCGGCGGTCAGCAAATATATCAGCGATTTAGAAGAGCGGCTTGGCGCGCGCCTGCTCAATAGAACGACGCGGCGCTTATCGCTCACTGACGTTGGAAGAGCCTATCATGAGCGCTGCCAAGTGGTGCTCTCTGACATCGAAGAGATGGAATCAGCCGTCACCTTCAAGTCGCAGCAGGTTAGCGGGCTGTTGAAATTGGCGGCGCCGGTGACCTTCTCAGTTAAACACTTGGGCGCGCCGCTATCGGAGTTTATGTCGGCCTATCCAGAGATTGAAATCGACCTTAATCTGAATGACCGCCGCGTTGATATCGTTGAAGAGGGGTTCGACGCGGCCATCCGTGTGGCGCGGCGCTTGTCAGATTCCTCCCTCATTGCTGCAAAGCTCGCAACGGCCCGCTCGGTGACCCGCTGTCGCTCCGCCGGCGTGAGGGTTGGGCTC
>CAKZYD010000264.1 GCA_937884085.1 uncultured Sphingomonadales bacterium
CAGGCATATCGCGCTTGGATGCGCCCGGCCCAAAGCTGAGCGCTTTACCGTTCCAATGGGCCGCGCGGTACGGCGTGATGATGGACCAGCGCATACCAGTGAAGCGGCGCTTAAAAAAAGGCGCTGTGTAATCCAGCGAGAAATGGCTGGGTTCAAACCAGGCCACATAGTGCTCAGGCTCTGACCCTTCGACCAAGCGGAAGCGGACAAAGGCGGTCATCTTGTGTTTGTCGCGCGCCACCTCCTTGGCCAGGACATTGACCCGGTGGACCAAGGGGTCAGCCCGGTTTTTAAGAAGGGAACGGTCGCGCTGCAGGCGCGCCAGCAAGTCATAGAGCAGGCGAAAGCGCTGGCGGTCTGAATGGCAGATGGCGCGCTTTGCCAGCGGCATGAAATCCGCGGGCACAGTGAGCATCTTGGCCTTAGGCAATGGCGCAGCAGGGGCATCTGAAAATAGCGTTCCCGTCTCTCCACGCACGGAGAACTCTATGTCCTCCAAACGAATGCCCGCCATCAGCGCTGACCGCGCACCGGCCCGCCAGCTCTCAAAGTCAGCGTCATGCTCTAACCAAACGGTCCTCATGACGCAGCAAACAGGTCGAGCTGCTTGGGCTTGGGCACCAGACGGGCGCGCAGGTTCTCTGCATCCAGCTGCGCGCCAGGCTGCCAGCCTTGCGCAAGAATGAACGGCCGCACCTTCTTAACCGATGCCGTGAGCCGCGCCAGGTCATCCAGCCGCAGCCTGCGGTAACGCCGGGCCGAAAGGATGCGGCCTACCGCTTTGGTTCCAAGGCCCGGGCCCCGCAAGAGGAGCTCCTTATCCGCCCGATTGATATCAACTGGAAAGCGCTCGCGGTGCTTCAAGGCCCAGGCGAGCTTTGGGTCAATCTCCAAATCCAGCATGCCGTGGTTCGTGGCGCTCTTTATCTCATCCAGCTCAAACCCATAGAAGCGGTAGAGCCAGTCCGCCTGGTAGAGCCGATGTTCGCGCATCAGCGGCGGCCGCACGAGGGGCAGAACCTGCGAAGAGGCCGGAATGGGCGAGAAGGCCGAATAATAGACGCGCCGCAGCCGGTAGCTGGAATAGAGCGTGCTAGACGTTGTGATGATATCGCTATCGCTGGCGCTGTCAGCCCCGATAATCATCTGCGTTGATTGCCCGCCAGGCGCAAATTGCGGCGCCTTTTTGCTAGCGCGGCGCTCCGCATGGGCCGCTTCCATATCAAGACGCATGGTACCCATGGCTTTACGGATGCGCGGGCCATCTTTTTCTGGCGCCAGCGTCTTTAAGCTCTTTTGTTGCGGCAGCTCGATATTGATGGAGAGCCGGTCTGCATAAAGGCCTGCCTGGCGCAGGAGGTCGGGGTCAGCATCCGGGATGGTCTTAAGGTGGATATAGCCTGCGAACCTTTCCTGAAGGCGCAGCCGCCGGGCGATCTCGACCAGCTGCTCCATGGTATAGTCAGACGAGCGGATGATGCCGGACGACAAGAACAGGCCTTCAATATAGTTGCGCTTGTAGAAGTCCATGGTCAGCTGCACCACTTCCTCAACGGTGAAGCGCGCGCGGCGGACATTTGAGGACTTGCGGTTGATGCAATAGGCGCAGTCAAACATGCAGTAATTGGTGAGTAGAATTTTTAAGAGCGAGATACAGCGGCCATCGGGCGCATAGCTATGGCAAATGCCCATCCCTTCCGTGGAGCCAATGCCGCCGCTCTTAAGGGAGTTCTTCCTGTTAGTGCCAGAGGATGCACAGGACGCATCATATTTGGCCGCATCCGCCAACACGCCAAGTTTCTCCTGCAAGTCCATTCGCGCCATAGCGCACTCCGTTCTCTTTTGTTCTTTCTTTGTTTTTATTCTGCAAAAGAGTCAAGCTTGCTCACAAAACTGTGACTGTTTTTCCTGCTGAAACAGTGCGTGAGCATCTTTCGCCCTACCGTCTGCCGCCCAGAAGGCGTATCTTGGCATCAATCAAACGGACCAACAGGAGACAAGCCATGGGCCTTCAAGACACATTGAATGCGTTTAAAGCTGAGTTTGAAAAGAAGGTGCCGGAAGAGGCGCTGGCCGTGATGCACGGCGCCACGCGGGATTTACGCAATTCCGGCATTTTAAATGGCGCGGTCAAAGTCGGCGACCGCCTGCCTGCCTTCAATTTACAGGATGAGGCGGGCGAGACAGTCTCGTCATCCGCTTTGCTGGAAAAAGGCCCACTGGTCATCAGCTTCTTCCGCGGCGCCTGGTGCCCCTATTGTATGCTTGAGCTAAAAGCCTTGTCCGACATTGCCGCCGATGTCCGCGCGGAAGGAGCCGAGATTGTCGTCATTTCTCCGCAAACGCCCGACAAGTCCAAAGCCATGGTGGAAAAGGAAGGCCTGCAGCTCTCCATCCTCAGCGACGCTGGGACGGATTTTGCCAAGCAGCTTGGCGTTTCCTTCGTCCTGCCAGAGCCCCTGCGGGAGATCTATGGCAAGCTCGGCGGCTTTACCCTGCCCGAATATAATGGCGATGACAGCTGGCGCCTGCCCATGCCGACACGGCTGATTGTTGGCCAGGATGGTGTCGTGAAGTATGCTGAGGTTGATGCGGATTACACTGTGCGGCCTGAGCCAGCCGATACGCTTGCGGCGCTGCGCGGGCTACAGAAGGCTGCGGCTTAAAGGCGTCAAGCTATGAGCTGCACCAATAGGCCTATTGGTGCAGCCCTCCATTGCTTCCAAGGCTAGGATTTCAGCTTCGCGAAAAGTGTAGCCAAAGCTATAGCCGGAAGGGTGGAGACTAGAAAGGCAATGTCCTGCAGAAAAAATGAACTTGCGGTGCCAAAAGGCTGTCGCATGCGAGATTCGATGCTGAAAACTAAGCTGACAAAGGCACGCTCTGGGTTGCCGCTTAACATAAGTGGCATGACGAAAGACGCTAGAGCTAAGTAAATGGCAGTAGCGGTGAGCAGCGATACAAGCGCCGCTACAAGTGGCCTGCTAGGGACCAAGTGCGCCGCAATCAGCCAAGCGGGAGCTACGCACACTATTAGGTTCACCCCAGCTATGCCGGCAGGAAATGCAAATATGAAAACCCAGCCGCCTGTTTGCTCTGCCAATAATTGAAAAACCAAGAACGCTGCGACGACCATAATGAGCCCAACTGCCGCTATCCAGCGCTCAGTTTTTGGTTGAAGACGAGAGTACGGCATTCATGTTTCCAAGGCTGATCAGCTCTGAGCTGGACATCGAAATACCAGTCCAACGTAAAAGAAGGGTGTTCTAGTCAAATAACCCCATGCTTCTTCGCCAAATGGCGAAATTGCTCATAGCCGAGACCGCAATGCTTAGCCGCCGCTTTTTGGTTGTGCTTTGACACGTCAAGTGCGGCGGTCAGCATGGCGATTTCGGTTTCGGTGATGCGGGTCTTTAGGTCGAAGGGCGCCGCGTAATCCGTTTCGGGGGATGGCGCGCTGTCTTGGCTCGCCTCTGATACAGCGACTTGGCTTTGTGGCCTGAAGGGGGACGCAAACGGGTCGAAAACAACGGCGTCTATTGGACCTTCGGCCTCCGGCCAGCGATAGACGGCGCGTTCGACCGTATTTTTCAGCTCGCGGACATTGCCAGGCCAGCGATGCGCCTCGAGCTTGGCCATGACGCGTTTTGTGAAGCCAGGGAACGGGCCATGGCCAAGTTCGGCGCTCATGGCCCGGCCAAAATGATTGGCCAGCTCCGTGACGTCGCCGCGCCGTGCCCGCAGCGGCGGTAAGGTGACGACCTCAAAGCTAATCCGGTCGAGCAAATCGGCGCGAAACGCGCCCGCCTCAACCAAGCTTGGCAAATCGACATTGGCAGCACCGACCAAGCGTACATCCACCTGCCGCACTTGATTGCTGCCCAGACGCTGAAACTCGCCATATTCTATGATACGTAAGAGCCGCTCCTGCGCCGCCATGGAAAGGGTGGCGATTTCATCCAGGAACAGCGTGCCGCCGTCAGCGGCTTCAAAACGCCCAGCGCGTGCACCCTGAGCGCCAGTGAACGCCCCAGGCTCATATCCAAACAGTTCTGCATCGAGCAGCGTCTCCGGCAAGGCCGCGCAATTCATCTCCACATAGGGGCCATCCCAACGCTGGGAGAGATAGTGAAGGCGACTGGAAATGAGCTCCTTACCCGTCCCGCGCTCGCCAATGACGAGCACCGGACGGTCGAGCGGAGCGGCCAAACTCACTTGGTCAATCACGTCCAAAAAGGCTTGGGAGGAGCCAATCACTATTTGCTTATTCGGCACCATAGACGAGATATAAAATTTTTTTATAAATTAGTAAATTTTATTATTTTATAAAATATCTTTTCAAACTAGTTAACATGGCTCTATTCTATAAAATCTAATATGGGCAATGACTTAAGTAGAAACTGGCATTTTGGCACGCTGTTTGCTTAACCATAGCTGTCAACACCCAGCGCATCTGCTGGACATGCACATGGAGGCCAAGACATGAATATGCTGCTGAAACTGAACGACGCCCTGCGAGACGATGCTGAGCTTGATTATGCGAGCCTGGCGCTGCCCCGCATGCGCCAAATGAGTCATAGGGCACGGCGGGTAGAACGCCGCGCTGAGCGCCGGACACGTTCGGCCTAAGCAGCGCTCCCCTCCACAATAAGGAACAGACACAATGGGCATTTTCTCTCGCCTGACCGACATTATTAACTCCAACATCTCTGACGTGCTTGACCGCGCGGAGGACCCGAAAAAGATGGTCCGCATGGTCATTCAAGAGATGGAGGATACGCTCGTTGAAGTGCGCACCTCCGCCGCCAAAACCATCGCCGACCGCAAGGACGTGGAACGGCAAATCAAGCGCATGACAGAAGCCCAAGACAGCTGGGCGGAAAAGGCCGAGCTGGCCCTGCGCAAAGGCCGTGAAGACCTGGCCAAGGGCGCGCTCATCGAAAAATCCCAAGTGGCCGGCATGATTAAAGTCATGACCGAAGAGCTGGGGGTATTGGGCGATGGCCTCGCGCGCCATGAAGAAGACATTCAAAAGCTGGAAGCCAAGCTGAAAGAAGCCAAGGCCAAGCAGCAAACGCTTCTGGCGCGGCAAGAGACGGCGGACAATCGCTTGAAGGTGCGCAAACAGGTCTTTTCCTCTAAAGTCGACGATGCTTTCGCCCGCTTTGAACGCCTAGAGCGCCGAGTAGACATGACCGAAGGCATGGTGGAAAGCTATGACCTGTCAAAAGGCCAAGCCAAGTCCTTAGACCAGGAACTGGCCGAGCTTGAAGCTGAAGACAGCGTCGCGGAAGAACTGGAGGCCCTGAAAGCCAAGGTCGCCGCGAAAACTGATGATGCGGCCTAGGAGGGCCGGCGCACAATGATAGAAATCTTTGGGATATTATTCCTCACCGTTGTCGCCCCGCTGTGGATTGTCTTCCACTACATCACCACGTGGAAAAAACAGCGCGGCCTCTCCAGCGAGGATGAAAAAATGCTGGACGAGGTTTATGACGTGATGGACCGCATGGAAGACCGCATCAAAACGCTGGAGAAAATCCTCGACGCGGAGAGCACCGACTGGCGCGAGAAGCATGACGAGCCAGAAGAAACACCAACCTATCCCCAATCAACCTTTCCAAGGGAGGCCAGCTAAGATGCGCCGCTCACGGCAAAACTACCGCGACTTCAGACGCGCCTTTAAAAGTCATATGCGCAAAGCAAAGGCCGACTTCCAACGCGATTGGGACGAAACCATGCACGGGCGAGACCCATATGACGTCAATGGCGATGGGATGTATGGCTATGATGAAGATGGCGACTATGTGGGCCGCCGCGCCAAAAGCAAGCGCCGCAAGGAAAAGCTAGGCTATCAAAGCCGCTCGCGCTTTTATCTCGACAAGCGGCGCGCCAAGTTCCTCGGCGTGTGCGCTGGCATCGCCGACTATACGGGCATTTCAACTTTTTGGGTGCGCCTCGCCTTCATCCTGCTGGTGTTGTTCGGCTTCCCGCCCATCATCCTCGGCTATTTCATCGTCGCTTTAATTGCTGATGCAAAGCCACGCGAACACTATACAGAGAAGCCGCAAGAGCAGGAATTCTGGCGCAATGTGCGCACCCGGCCGCACACCACTGTGCGCGATGTACGGCTGCGCTTTAAGGATATGGAACGGCGCCTGCGCGATATGGAGACCTATGTGACGTCGGGCTCGCGCCGCCTCAACCGGGAGATTAACGCTCTGCGCGATTAGCGCTGACAGCATCGAAATAGACCTGGAAGACCAACGCCGCGAGACCTGCACGGCGTTGGTCTTTTATTTTGCGGCGAGCGCCAAGCATAAAAACTAGAAAAGCGGCCACAAAAACACCATAGCTTTCAGGACACATTAAATAAGCGGCGTTATAGCGGTCGCGTTATACTCACACGTAAGGCGCTCCTATGTTGAGAGCATTGTTTGTCATTCTCTCTTTTCTGGTGGTTCCACTGGCAACAGCGCAGGAGGCCGAGCAATCGGGCGCCTTCATTGGCCTACCGGCGGCGCCCACGCCCGTGTCTGGCGGCCTGCTTGACACCGCGCCACCAGCAGATGCCGAGGAAGACAAAGCGGCGACTGAACCCAAAGAGGCCGCGCGAGAACCACAACCAAAAGCGCCCGTTAAAAGCGCAAAGGCAGCACCTACACCTGACGCAAAACAAGCCACGAAAACTGCACAATCAGCGCCAAAACAGCAAGCAAACGAAACCAAAAAACAAGCGTCTGCCAAACCCAAAAAGAACAAGAAGGCAAAAAAGAAGCAGCAGCCAAAACTGGCCTCAATCCCAGCCGCGCCTCCTCAAACGATCGCCATACCAGGCGCTGGCGCTATGCCAAGCGCTTATCTCACAGTAGATGGCGCGCCCATCAAAGCGAGCGTTGAACTCGACCAATGGATTGATGGCACCCGGGTTTTCGCAAGCCCGCTTGATGGTGGTTTTTACTTCATGGCATGGATGCACCCAGATCATGTACGTCTCGTCGCCGGCCTCGACGGGCGCGCACTGCGCGTTGAAGATGGGGGAACAGCGGTCAAAACCCCACCAGTAAGACTATGTTTTAAGGATGCAGCAAAAGAGCTGATCTGTCACGATCTAGACGGCTTCGTTACCGGTCAAGAGATTCACTTCGAAACTGGGCAACGCAAGTATATCCGCACCCCGCAAGACATCATCGATATGGGGCTTTGGCCCAGGATGGCGCCATACATCGGGTTAACCTGGGACAAAGGAGCTGGCGCTTTCGTAGAACGTGGCCCGAGATTTGGGCGCATGAAATCTATTCCAGTTTATAAGCCACTGAAATCATCCATGACCAAATCATGGATGCCAAGCCAAGGTGGTCAACAAGCTGTACATTCCACTTGGGTATTTGCACGCTGGGCGTTAGACCCTGATGGGGATGTTACGGCCTTTAAACACTTGATTGATGTAACGGCAGCAGAATCTGCTTCTTGGCCTTGGCATAGGATGGATGGCTACAGGCCCATTGATCTGCGCAAAGACTATTACACACAAGCGAACTATCGCGGCGCTTTGCCATATCGGCCTGGCAATGTGGACGATTTTGAAGAACAGCCCAAACGCCGCCATGGCTGGCAAATTGACGGCTCGCATTTAAACGTGGCTGGCTGGGAGCAGTATTTGCTCACGGGAGACCCATACTACCTACGCCAATGGCAGCTTGCAGTAATCCATCCGGTCCTTCTCGAAAAAGTAGGTTGGCGGAAAAAGGGATTTAGCGATGGCAAGGCGCATGCCGTGATTAACCGCTCGCAACCGCGCTCTTATGGCAAACACCTGATGCTGCTCCTGCGCTTGGTAAAAGCTATGCCGGATGGCGACTGGAATTGGCTCCAGCCAAAAGCACATTTTGAGTTTGTTCTAAATGAGACTGCCAAACAGTCCCAATGGCTTGCAAGAACGCCAGGGGCTAGAGCTGGAAGTCTTCCGAGATCTTGGAAAGGTGAACGCGTTCATGGATGGGGATTTAGCCATAGTGACGCACAAGCACTTTGGTCGATCGGCTGGGCTGTGACACAGGGATATGACAGTTTTAGACCACTTTGGGACAGCTATAGCGAGGCCGCGCGCATGTATTGGGAAACACTGGGCGTGGACATGCTCGAGGCAGGCCCCAAGATGGGCCAAGATCGGGATGTGCCGCTTAGTCGAGCCCTAGAGACCGCCTTAGCATCAGGAAAAGTTGGTCTCAACGGATCAAAAAACCGGCTGAAGAAACATGTTTGGCGCGAAGAACGCGTAGGCGGCATCTTCGCAGCACTGAGCCAGTGGTTTACGGAGTGGGTCGGCCCAGCTGCTGAATGGCGACGGATAACAAGAGAATATGAGGCTTGCGCAAGCGCCGCTAAGAAAGGCGCAAAAGTCTATCGTGAAGCTCACTGTCCAGCTGGAAAGCTTAAATGGAGTGGCCCATCCATTGACTGGCAGTTTGCCATCGGAACCAAAGAGAAAAATTTTGCGTCACACTGACCGACGCCAGAAAATGGTGCTGCTGGAGAGAATTGAACTCTCGACCTCTCCCTTACCAAGGGAGTGCT
>CAKZYD010000265.1 GCA_937884085.1 uncultured Sphingomonadales bacterium
GGACCTATTAAATTCATGCGCATGGTTTGGTCCATTTGTTTGTGCGGCAGGAAGGAAAGAGAAGGAAGTGCAGCGCACTTTCGAGCTTTTCTGACGCACCACATGGGCAAATGGACCAAATCCCGAAGGGATGCTCACTTGGCGTTGATCTCGAACGAACAACCCCTTGAAAAGGCCTCCAGCCTTTCCTGCGCGTCTCTTCGCCCGATATCTTAGCCAAGTGAGCACCATGTGCATGAATTTAATAGGTCCTAACCCTAAGCCGCAACCCGTTCAATATCCGCGCCCAGGCCCTGCAGCTTTTCTTCCAGACGTTCATAGCCGCGGTCGAGGTGGTAGATGCGGTTGATTTCGCTTTCGCCCTCGGCGGCAAGGGCGGCAATCACCAACGACATGGACGCCCGCAGGTCTGTCGCCATCACCGGCGCGCCAATCAAATGGCCTTGGCCCTCAACCAGCGCCACGCCGCCATTCACTTGAATTTTCGCCCCCATTCGGGCCAGCTCCGGGACGTGCATGAAGCGGTTTTCAAAGATGGTCTCCGATATGGTCGATGTGCCGGTGGCCACTGTCATCATCGCCATGAATTGAGCTTGCATATCCGTCGCGAAGGCAGGGAAGGGCGCTGTTTTGATTTGCACTGGCCGCGGCCGCGGCGTGGTGGACGTCATTTTTATGGTGCTGCCTTTTTCCTTGAGTGTGACGCCGGCGGCTTCAAAGCGGTCAATGACACTGCCCAGGATATCGAGCCGCGTATTGGTCAGGCTGATGTCTCCGCCTGTAATGGCGGCAGCGGCGATATAGGAGCCCGTCTCGATGCGGTCCGGCAGGACACTATGCTGGGTGCCCGACAGCGCGTCGACACCCGTCACTTCAAGCGTTGCCGTACCGACGCCTTTGATCTGCGCGCCCATGGCCGTTAGGCACAGGGCAAGGTCGGTAATTTCCGGTTCCATGGCGGCATTTTCAATGCGCGTTGTGCCTTTGGCCAAGCTTGCCGCCATAAGCGCGTTTTCGGTGGCGCCAACGGTTACGAACGGAATGCGGATTAGGCGGCCTTTCTAGCTGCCGATGGGGGCTTTGGCATGCACATAGCCGCTTTCCAGCGTTATCTGTGCGCCCAGGGCCTCCATGGCTTTGAGGTGCAAATCAATCGGCCGGGTGCCAATGGCGCAGCCGCCTGGCAAGGAGACGACCGCTTCCCCGCCGCGCGCCAGCAGCGGTCCCAACACCAAGATGGAGGCGCGCATCTTGCGCACCACATCATAAGGCGCAAGCGGGCTGCAGGTGCCAGGCGCTTGCAGGGTGACTTGGCGGCCAAATCCTGTCGCCTCGTTTTCCAACCCCACTTTCACCCCGTGCCCGATGAGGAGGTCCGCCATGGTGTTCATGTCGGCCAGGCGCGGTACGTTGGTCAAAACCAGCGGATCCTGCGTTAATAGACTGGCAGCCATAAGCGGCAGAGCGGCATTTTTCGCGCCTGAGATGGCAACTGTTCCAGACAGTTGTCGTCCGCCGCGGATAAGAATTTTGTCCATAACAGCCTTAAAGCTTTGGCAGGGTGACGCCGGTCTGGCCCATATATTTGCCTTTCCGGTCGGCATAGCTGACTTCGCATGGCTCATTGCCTTGGAAGAACAGGAATTGGCAGGCGCCTTCGTTTGCATAGATGCGCGCAGGCAGCGGTGTTGTATTGGAGAATTCCAAGGTCACATGGCCTTCCCATCCTGGCTCCAGCGGCGTCACATTCACGATAATGCCGCAGCGGGCGTAGGTGGATTTGCCAAGGCAGACGACCAGCACGTCCTTTGGAATGCGGAAATATTCGACCGTGCGCGCTAAAGCGAAGGAGTTGGGTGGAATGATGCACTCATCGCCTGGCCGGTCGACCAAGGATTTGCTGGAAAAGTTCTTCGGGTCAACAATGGCGGAATCGACATTGGTGAAAATCTTAAATTCGCTCGACACTCGGGCATCATAGCCATAACTCGACAGGCCATAAGAAATTGTGCCTTCGCGGTGCTGGCGATCGACAAAAGGTTCAATCATGCCCGTGGCTTGGGATTGTTCGCGGATCCACTTGTCGGACATGATGGCCATGGGCAGGTCTTTCGGTCGAGTTGCTATGCTGTGCGGCTGGGTTTAGGCGAGCGGCCAAGGCAGTGCAATACCAGACATGGCTTGCCTAGCGCCGTACTGGCTAATGTGGCTTTTGCGGTGCTTTCCGGCGCCGCAAATTCGCTCGAAGTGCCGCCGCTTTGCGCGCTTTCTCCACCGCCTTGCGATCTTCTTTTGCTGCCGTGTCAGCTTGAGTTGGGTCCTCATCGCTCATGGCTTGAGCCTAGAGCAGTTTGAGAAGAAGAGGAAACCGATTATTCGGTTCGAAACTGCAACCAACAAAACTCAATAGCTTTTTTCATGTTTCCAGTGACTAGGAGACAGCTCTAGCCACGGTGCCGCGAAAGACAATCCTTACCTTCTTTAGGTAGATTAGTCTGATGCCGTGTTGCGCAGAACACGCGCAACGCCCTTGCCCCACCGAGGGGCTTATGGCATGAACGCGCCGCTTTCATAAGGCAAAGCACGCTGCTGTAGCTCAGAGGTAGAGCACTCCCTTGGTAAGGGAGAGGTCGAGAGTT
>CAKZYD010000266.1 GCA_937884085.1 uncultured Sphingomonadales bacterium
GTCCACAGACCGCGGTCGACTTGCTGCGCTTCTTCCCAGGCGTCATGATGGGGGGTAATCTCTTGAGCAATGAATTTTTTGAAGCTATCGCGAAACAGCTCGTGTTCTGGGGAAAAGATCGTTCGAGGGATCACGGGCGCTCTCCACTTTCATTTACATACAATACGTACTGCAAATAAAAACCTACCGCAATCCTGATTATCGTGCCAAACTGAACACAGTCTTGACGATATGAGGTGTCCTGTCAGGCGCCAATTGAGACGTCAGGGCGGGGAGGGAATTGGGTATGGCCCAAACTGAGATGACTGCTGAAATTGCTGCTGAAACCAAGGCTGCGCCGCAACGGCGCAGCCAAGAAGAGCGGACGCGCGAAATGCGCACCAAACTCTTAGATGCAACCATTATCTGCCTTGAGCGCGAAGGGTATGCCGCAACAAGCATCTCGCGGATTGTTGCTGAGGCGCGCGTTTCTCGCGGGGCGCATCTGCATCATTTTGAATCCAAAGCAGCCCTTATACAGGCGGCTGCGGAGCGGCTCATGCTGGCTATCTTCAAGCGCCTGGGACGGGTTAGCAGGTCTGTCCGCAAAGATGAGGACCGCCTTGCCTCTTTAATCCGCTCGCTTTGGAAAGACGTGTTTCAAAGCCGCGATGGCGCGGTTGTTTTGGAGCTGATGATTGCAGCGCGAACCGATCGGGAGCTGGCTGAGCGGCTCCATGGATTAATGGCGAAAGTGCGCGACCTCTACGCCCTGGCGGCGCAGCATTATTTTCAGTCCAAACCTGGTGCGCCCATGGCTGTTGAAGATATCTTTTTCTTAACGCAATGGCAGCTGCGCGGCATGTTGCTTGATAAGGCCATCGTGCGCGACCCAACGGTGTTTGACGCCTATATCGACAAATGGATTGCCCTGATTGGGGCTTATATTGAGCCGCGTCGAGGCGTTGAGGGCCCGCCACCAAAGCCAGAATGGTGGCCGTTGGAGGCATGACTTTAGGGTATGGTACAACAGCGACCCTGGACCGCGCTCTATGACGCTGATGCGCATGCATTTGATGCACAGCCAGTGCCCGATGCGACCTTTGAAGAGGCACTTCAAACGGCTGCCAAGGAGAATGGATCAAATCCATTTGTCACCACTGCGCTGCCCAATGGATGGACGGCAACACTAGATTTTGCGTCCTTTGATGACGCAACGCGGCGTGTAGCACGTTATTTGCGCGAGACGCTTAAGCTTCAGGACGGCGCTGTAATCGCGGTTCAAGGCCCAAATGCCATCAGTACCGTTGTTGCTATGGTAGGCGTGCTTCGGGCTGGCTTGATCCTCACCAATCTCAATCCACTCTACACCACTCGCGAAACACAAAGGCAGCTGGCAGATAGTAAGGCCGAGGTGCTTTTCATATCGGACCTCTTTAGTGCTGAAATCAAAGCGTGTCTGAAAGAAACCGCTGTTAGACATATCGTATCGCTCTCTCTATGGGATCATTTTGGCGCTGCGAAAAAAGCGGCGCTAAAACTCCTGCTACGCCGGGTGAAACGCCTAGTGGTGCCGCTTCCAAGAGACATCCCGCAATCATCACACCGCTACATTCGCGCCCTTCAATCCAACCCTGCGAAAGATGATGATTTGGCCGCCTATCAGGCAAGCCGGTCTGAGGAAGGTGTGGCGCTGATTCAGTATTCAGGCGGCACCACCGGCATACCAAATGCAGCCCAACTGACATTGCGCGGCCTTATGATCAATTTAGCGCAGGGTACCTATCAAGCCCCCCGTGATGCGGCTTTACGCGGCCAGCGTATTCTGCTTGTGCTGCCCGTCTACCATATGTTTGGGCTGTATTTGATTGGGCTAGGCCTGCTAACGCGGAACCATTTGATCCTCGCGCCGAGCCCTCGGCCACTCGACAACCTCAAAAAGACGTTCGAGGCGTTTCGACCGACCATTTTGCCTGGCGTCAGCTCCCTCTTTGCTCATCTTATGGACACCAACTGGTTTGAAGCCCATGCACGAATCATAGATCTCACCATTACCGGTGCGACGCCATTGGACCCGAATACAGCTGCGCGATGGCTTGAGATGACTGCTGGTCGAATGGCTGAGTGCTACGGCCTGACCGAAGCCACAACAATCCTGACTCAGAACCCGGGCGATGATCGGTTTCGCGCCGGCACAGCAGGCTTTCCTGTCCCAGGCACCCATGTTGCCATAAAGAAAGACGATGGCAGTTGGGCTGGCCCAGGAGAGCCTGGCGAGGTGTGCGCTAACGGCCCGCCGCTGATGATTGGCTATGCGGGCGGTGACGCGTCTGAGGCATTTGATGAAAATGGATGGCTCATGACGGGCGATATTGGTCAGATGGACAAGGATGGGTATCTCACGCTCTTGGATCGCAAGAAGGATATGCTGCTTGTCGGCGGCTTTAATGTTTTTCCAGCGGAGATTGAAAGCGTGCTCAACGCGCATCCGGCTGTGATAGAAAGTGCGGTGGTTGGCGTGCCGGATGAAACTGGGGGCGAGCGCGCCTATGCTTTTGTGGTGCCAGCGCAGACTGACGTTGATATGCAGAGCGTTATCGCGCGCTGCCAAGAGCACCTTTCACGCTATAGGTGCCCTGTCGGTATCAGAGTTTTGGAGGCTTTGCCTAAATCGCCGGTTGGCAAAATTCTGCGGCGGGTCCTACGTGAGGATGCCAAGTCGGAGGTATCTGTTTGAGTGCCAGTGGTTCTCTCCACCATACTTAAGCCGTAAACTCATAAATGGAGACGCCCGGGATGGCCCAGAGATGGTTTTTGGGCAGGAGAGGGCTTTAGAGCGGGCCAAAAGGCCCACTTTTTCTAACTAAATTTGGGAAAGACCTCGGCGCACCCAAAATGCCTCTCTGGGCCACCGCTTTGGCGGCGCGCAAAAAAATGAAGTCTGGACTGCGTCGCTTCGCCAGAGTTTTTCAGAAAGGGCACGATGCTATGGCATCGCTCCGCTCCTAACTCCTTC
>CAKZYD010000267.1 GCA_937884085.1 uncultured Sphingomonadales bacterium
GATGGCTGGTTGCGCAGTGCTCTTAAAGCCATCGGAAATCACCTCCCGTTTTGCCGCTCCGCTGCAAGCGGCGCTGGCCGAGGTTTCAGAGCTTGAGCAGGTGTTTGAGATTGTGCTGGGGGGCGGCGAAACAGGCGCGCAGGTCGTCACGAATGTTGATGCCATTTGCTTTACTGGCTCTGTGGCGACGGGCAGGAAAGTCGGCGCAGCCGCTGCGCAAGCCTTTATCCCGGCCTTTCTGGAACTGGGCGGCAAAGACCCAGCCGTTGTGCTTGAAAGCGCAGACATTGACCGGGCAACCACCGCCCTTTTGCGCGGTTCCATCGCCAATACCGGCCAAGCCTGCCAATCGATCGAACGCATTTATGTAGCAGAGAGCATTGCCGATGCTTTTGAAGCGCAGCTGGTCGAAAAAGCGAACGCGGTAACGCTGAACGCCCAAGACATGCAACACGGCCAGCTTGGCCCGTTCATCTTCGAGCAGCAGGCCAAAATCGTTGGCGCTCAGTTAGAGGATGCCAAATCCAAAGGCGCGCGGGTCTTGGCTGGCGGGACAGTGGAGGATCATGGGGGCCAGTGGCTCAGACCGACGGTCCTAGCAGGTGTCTCTACAGATATGGCCGTTATGACCGAAGAGACGTTTGGACCCGTCCTGCCGATCACGCGCTTTGACAGCGTCGATGATGCCGTCGCCATGGCGAATGATAGCCAATACGGCCTATCCGGCGCCGTCTTTGCTGGCACCGTAGACGAAGCCGAGGAGGTTGCGGCAAGGCTGGATGTGGGCGCCGTCTCCATCAACGACGCTTCGCTCACCTCCATGATGTATGAAGCGGAAAAGAACAGCTTCAAACTCTCAGGTCTTGGCGCTAGCCGCATGGGCGCGTCCGGCCTTACGCGCTTTCTGCGCAAGCAGGCGATATTGATCAATGAGGGCGCTGTTGCTCCGATCGCAGCTTTTGATGAGGCGAATGCGGGTTAGGCCACGTCTCTATCAAGCACCGCTGCGGTCTTCTCAGGATCGTCCAGAATCAATTCCATAAAGGCGATCATAGTTTCGCTTGGCATGGAGCGCCCTTGCTCCCAATCCCGCAGAGTGCCGACGGGAATGGAATAACGCCGCGCGAAAGCCTCTTGGCTAAGCTTCAAAGTTTGTTTTCGAAGGAGCCTGAAATCTCTGGCAATCAAACCAATCCGTACATTTTCCGCTGGGACATCAAAATCATCAGGATCATCGGGGTCCGCTGGAATTGGCTCTATATCTGCGTATCTCTTGGGCATTTGACTTCCTAAATGAAATTATCCGTCGCCGCGCATTTCTAATTGTGAACACCACTGTGTGATGTCTGTCGTCGATTAGGCCGACAATTTTATAGCGAATCTCTCCATCAATTGGCCTGGATGAGTTCCAAATTGCAGCGTTGGAATCTTGCCAGACCCGCATGCATTCACTGAAATCCAAACCGTGTTTGGCGCGGTTAGATTCATTCTTTGCAGGATCAAACTCGATCACAGGCGTAAACTACGGAATTCCCGTAGTCTTGTCCAGCTTTACGAAATCCCAAGCGACCCAGGATTGATCCGGTTATCGGGGTCTACCTCTGCCTTGATTGCTTTGAGCAGCGCCTTTGTTCCTGGCATCAAAGTCTTGCCGTAGCGATAGGTCTTGCCGATCTGGAAATGGCCTGCGCCGTAGCCTTCGAACAGATCGAGCATCGCTTGGCGCATTTCCTCAACCACCGCGCGGGCCTCTAGGTTTTCTGGGAAGCGGGTGATCTTTTTTAAGATCGCGTCTTCCACATAGGTGTCGTGGATCTCTTTGATTTCATCTTGCCAATAGAACACCGGTTCGATGAGGAAAATCGTGGTCGACATGGTGAGGAGGAGATAGCCGGTATCAATTTTCAGCGCATCCATCTGTGGCTTGAAGCGCTCGGTTAACGCATCGAGTTCTTTGAGCAGGGCGGCGCCTTTTGAATGGGGCACGAGCGCATGGATGGGAACCCAGCGCTCTCCGTCTGGACCAATCATGGAATTTACCGGGCCAAACGGTATGCCAGCGGTCGCCTTTGGCACGGTGTTCGCGATTTCATTGGCGCCCGCCTCTTTCGCGATATCGCGGATGGCGGCAACATCTGCATCAACTGCCGCCTCGCTGCGACCTTCACTAATGGTGTGGATGGTCCACATGGGCTTATTGAGGTCGCTTTTTCCAGCCAAGGCCATCTTGGCGCCCTCTTTGATGCCCTTCATGAGGCTGTCTTGACCTGTCACGACGCCTTTCAGGTATTTGGTATCTTGCAAGAGGCCGGAGCGCGTCATTTGCTGCGTTTGCAGGAACGGGTTGAAGGCGAAGACTTCTGTCGCCAGGCCTTGGCGGCTCACTTCAGCTAGGACTTGCGCCACGACATCCCCATCATCGGTGTTGAAGCTGCAATATCCTTTGTGTTTCGCCGCTGTTTGCAGGCGCAACGTGATTTCTGCCTTAAAGCCCAGCGCCCCGGCATCCGTGGGGAAACTCCCTGGCAAGTCGGGTCCATTTTTGCGCATGAAGGGCGCTGCGTTCGCATGCGCGGCACGGCCGGTTTCAATGACTGACCCATCTGCCAACACCACCTTGAGGCTGAGCACACTCTCCACCGCCGAGCCGGCTGTCCCGCAGCCCCAGAAGGCGCCGTTTTGGCTCATGCCGCCGCCGATAGTGGCCGTGGAGCCGGACAGCGTGCCCCAAAACGGTGTGCGCAGGCCTTTGGGTGCTAAGGCTTCATGCAGCTTTTTCCAGGTGCAGCCCGCTTCGACGCGGACGTACATATCCTCCTCATTGATTTCGAGGATGGCATCCATGGCGGTCATATCGACCATGACGGAGCTGCCCTCTGCAGGCACATAGCCAGAGGTATAGCTCATGCCGCCGCCGCGCGGGACGATGGCGAAACCTGCCGAGGTGGTGAGCCCAACCGCTTTGGCCAGGACGTCCGTATTGCTAGGTTGGATGACTGCTAAGGCAGGTTCGGCCTTGGTATAAACATCCTGCGCATAAAGCGTGCAGGCGGCTTGGTCTGTTAGCACCGCTCGCTCGCCCAATGTCTCTTCCAGTCTGGCAATCAAATCTTCGTTGGCGATACGGTTAGAAAGCGGCTGCACCGTCATGAAAGGCTCCTAGTCTATGAGGGCGAGGGAGAGTTCAGGCACCAAGGCGACAATCCCCAATCCGATCGCCAATATAGCGATATAGGGCAGGGCGGCCTTGGCAATTGTCAAGAAGTCCTCGCGGAAGGCGCCCATTGCGACAATTATGTTCAGGCCAAGTGGCGGCGTTAAATAGCCGATCTCTAAGTTCACAATCATCATGATGCCGAAGTGAACCGGGTCGATGCCATAGCCCTTAGCTAAGGGCGTGAGCAGCGGTGCCATCACCAGGATGGCCGAGCCGATATCCATGATGCAGCCGACCAGCAGCAACAAAAGCATAGAGACCAGAAGGAATGCGGCCTTGCTGTCAATCATAGCCGAGATGGTGGCGACCATTTGCTGCGGAATTTGCTCAAAGGCCAAAAAGGTATTGATGCTCAGGGCCATCATTAGCACCGGCAATAGAGCGCCAAGCGTCTTGGCCGTTTCATAGGTGACAGCCTCCAGCTTATTCAGGTCCATTTCCCTGTGAATGAAAATCTCCACCAGAACAGCATAGACCACTGCGACAGCGGCTGATTCCGTGGGCGTGAAGAAGCCGGTATAGATGCCGCCCAGGATAAGGATGGGCATAAACGCTGCGAATACGCTGCGCCCCGCCGCTGCCTTCAGCGCTGCGCCATCAATGGCTGTGCGCTCTGCTCGCCAATTCTTGGCCACGGCATAGACCGCCATCAATCCAATCAAAAGGCAGGCGGGTAAAATGCCAGCGATGAACAAATCCGCAATCGAGGTTTCGGTGATGACGCCATAGAGAATGAGCGGAATAGAGGGTGGGACGATGATGCCAAGCGTCCCGCCGGCGCAGATCAGGCCAAGCGCGAAGGACCGTCCGTAGCCAGCTTGCATAAGCGCTGGATACATGATGGCCCCGACCGCAATCAGCGTCACGGTAGAGGAACCAGAAATGGCGGAAAAGACGGCGCAGCTGAGTACGGTTGCGATAGCGAGACCGCCTGGCACAGGTCCAGTGGCAATCCGCACCACCGCTATCAAGCGCTCAGCAATTGAGCCCTTAGCCATGATGTTTCCGGCCAGAATAAAAAGGGGGATTGAGAGGAGAACCTCTTTATCGGCCGCGGCCCAATCATCGAGACCCACATATGCAAGATTGCCGTTGACTTAGAGGAGTAACAGTGCGCCCGCCGCCACTGCGAGCAAGACCACAATGCGCTGGCGCAAAATCAGCAATAGCAGGAGCCCCGCAGAGAGGGCGACGCCGGTCATGTGCCTCCAGCCTTGCTTGGCGGTATTGGCTTGAGAGTTGGATAGAGGGCAAACAGGCCATGCCGGATCGCTGCAATGAAGAAGGTGAGCGGAAACACTGCTTGCATGGGCCAGATGGGGATTTTTAAGGACCGCGAGACTTCGCCCAATTCTTTGGTCTCAGCCACAACACCCACAGCCACGATGGCGAAGGTTAGGCAAAACGCAGCCATGAGCGTTTCTTGAATCCGTTGCAGTGCTGGTTCCCAAGTGTCTGGTAGCAACGTGTCTGCAAAGCGTGGCCGCAGATGCTCTGCAGACTGGCTGGCCAGACCAAAGGAAATGAGAGACATGGCGATAAAGGCGTAGACGGCGAGGCGCGGTGCGCCGGATATCCCAAGGCCCGTAACCTCGCGGACGAGAACGTCTGCGATGACAATGATTGCCATGAAGGCAAACAGCGCCACTGCGGCGAAGCGTTCAAGTGCGGTCAAGGCGCGCAAAAAGCGCTGGGCGGTTTTCACCTGCTGAGGCCCTGCTGCAGAGCATCGAATTCGGCCCGGCCCCTCACCATGGCGTCATACACATCCTGCGCCCGGCCGCCGACACGGGCGATAATGGCCTTGTGATTGTCCTTGGTGGCGTCTTTCCAAAGCGCGCGCTGTGCCGGCGTCGGATAGTGACCGATGACGCCGTACGCGTCCAAATTGCTTTCCACCTTATCGGCCATTGTGCGAATGCCAAGCCGTGCCTCAGGAGAGGGGACAAAGGCTTTTTCTATAATGTCTTGGCGGCGTTGGGGCAGGCCGTTATACCAATCGAGATTGCCGACAACGACCCCCGTGTCAAAGCTATGCCGCGTGAAGGTCATATGCGGTGCTTCGCCCGCGAGGCCGGTGAT
Organism: uncultured Sphingomonadales bacterium; assembly: GCA_937884085.1. Lineage (GTDB taxonomy): Bacteria > Pseudomonadota > Alphaproteobacteria > Sphingomonadales > CAKZYD01 > CAKZYD01. The sequence continues at coordinate 5,300 of CAKZYD010000267.1, forward strand.
TTGATACAGCACGACATTGGTTTCGCCGCCGCTGATCAGGCCGGTCTGCAGCGCGGGAATCACATCCGCAAATTCCATTTGTAGATATTCAGCCCCAAGCGATTTCATGAGGATTTCAGCAGATTCTGAAGACTGAACACGCATGCGCAGACCCGCGGCGTCTGCCGGGGTGGCCATAGGTTTGAGGCCATAGATATTGAGCCATCCAACCTCGACCCACTGAAACAGATAGAGCCCCTTCTGCGCAAACAGCGCGCGAAACCTTTTACCCGTCGCTGCGAATGAGGATCTAAGCAACATGGCCACATTGTCAGAATGCTGCAATGCCCGTTGAATGAAGGGCACCGCCAACCGAAAC
>CAKZYD010000268.1 GCA_937884085.1 uncultured Sphingomonadales bacterium
ATTGCGTGTTTCCAGCCCAGCAACCTCATGGCCCCAGCGCAACTCCACCGACGGCACATCGGCCAGGGCCTCAAGGAGGAAGTCTTCCATATAATATTGCTGCAAGTTGATGAAGCCCGGGTTCTTCTGGTTCTTCACGGGCAGCATATCGAACTGGTAGACCGGGTCACCGCCTTCGCCCCAGAACACCTTGCCCGTATCCCAAATCACCCCTTTGTCGATGGCCTTCTGAGCAACGCCAAGGCGGTCTAAGATGTCGAGACTGCGCTTTGAGAAGCAGATGGCTTTCGACCCATTGGCCACAAAATCCATCTTATTGAGGACGAGGACGTCATGGCCCTTGCGCCCCAAGTCTAAGGCAAGCGCAAGACCGACCGGCCCACCGCCCACAATGCAAATGGGTGTGGTCTGTTCGCCCACGGGCAGCGGGGTTGCCCCCACCTCACGCCATACGGGAATGCCTGGAATATTCGCCATCGTCTTCAGCCTTGCTCCCGGGCGCCGATATTATGCATGTTTGCCGGCATGCCAGCCTTGCGCCCCAAGAAGCGTTTGCGCGCGGGCGTTGGCAAGCGGCTCCAATGTCGTGGCCATGGTGTCATTCCACCTGTTGAGATAGCCGAACAACGCGATTGCCCCTACAATCTCAACAATTTGACCGTCATCAAAATGCTCTTTTAGGCGTTGGAAATCCGCTTCAGTCACGGCGTTGGGGACTTGCGCGGCCTTATAGGCCACATTGAGCGCCGCGCGCTCTGGCGCGGTGAATTCAGGCGATGTTTCATACTCCATGATCGCCGCAATCTTCGCATCGCTTGCCTCATATAGCTGAGACAAGTTAGCCATATGCGATTGGCAATACAGGCACCCAGACGCATAGCTGGAGATCAGGCTTATGAGCATCTTAAGTTCGGGCTCAACAGTGCCTTCGTAGAGCACCGCCTGATTAAGCGCCATGAAGGCCTTTACGATGTCAGGTCGGCGCGCCATGGTCCGGATAGAATTGGGCGTAAAGCCGCGCGTTTGTTCATAGTGAGCGAAGCGTTGTTTAATGAAATCATCGTCGATTTCGTCGTTCTCTAACGGCCTTAGGTGCGCCATAGGATACTCCCTTGCTTTAGCGGCTAATCCTGCAGCTGGTCCCAGACCTCGCGGTCACGCTCCATGGTCCAGATGCGCGGCCAGTCAATGCCGTCCATTTCATCCCACAGCCGCTGCACGTTGAAGGGCAGGCAGTGTTCAAAGATGGGCCAGTGGCCGAACTTTGGCGCAAGCGCTGTATGGGTCGCCAGGAAGGCATCCTTTAGGGTGCCACCCGCTTTGTGCGCTGCGCCCACATGCTCAATCATGCCTGTGAGGAATTCGCGAGTTTGTTCAATGGCCGCATCACAGGCTTCTGTGCCCATGGCGACCGGCCCGCGTCCGCCGACCAGCTTTTCCGCGCGGAAGGCTTTGACCGCATCCAAAGTGCCGGATGACCAGTCCATGTGGAAGGCATCCCCCGTGTAGAGGGCCGCCTGGGCTTCCACCAAGTCGCCAGCAAAAAGGGTCTTCGACTTATCGTGCCAGACCGCGATGTCGCCCGCTGTATGCCCGCGCCCGCAGAACTTCAAATGCAAGGTGCCGCGCTTGGTGCCGCCTTCATGGTCGAGGCAGATCTGCATTTCATTTTCAAAGGTAAGGTTCGGCCAGGTCAGGCCTGAGATGCTGTCTGGATCCTTAAACAACCGGGGCATCCGGCCATATTCAGACGCCCAGTCTTGCATGCCGCGTTCTTCAATCAAGTGCCGCGTTGTCTCTGAGGTAATGATGGTCTCGGCCTCAAACGCCGCAGCGCCAAGCACGCGGACGGCATGATAGTGCGTCAGCACCAGATACTTGATCGGCTTATCGGTGTGTTCACGCAGCTTTGTCAGCCAATCGCGCGCGGCGACTGGCGTGGCCCTGGCTTCAATGCAGACGAGAAAATCTTCGCCTTCAATAGCCCCCACATTCGGATCACCCTCAGCAGTGAGCGCGTAAACGCCGTCATCTAAGACTTCCAACGTTTCGGTTTTCTCGTCCAAGTCGGCGGACGAGGCAAAAGGCTTTGCCATCGCAATTTTCCCCAAAGGCGCTATAGTTGGACAGGAGAGTAGCGGCCCAGTCGCCGCTTGTCTGTCCATAGAGCTATGGACACCACTCGCTAAGGAATGACCAGAGGAAGCCAATGCCTGCGCTTGACGCCTTTGACCCTGACCTTGCTTTTGAAGCCATGGAGGCCGCCGAACGCCCAGATTTTGGCGATTGGTTTCTCAATGCAGCGCAGCGCTTCAGCCATGTGGAAGAGATTTATGCCTACCGCTATACGCGCGGCGGCGGGCCAAGCGCGCTGATTTCAACGGGCGCCAAACAGGCCAGCGAGCGTGCCGCTCTCTATGCCAACCGCTATCACCCCTATGACCCTATGTTGCAGGGCGCAAAGGATGACAGCGGCGGCGCTTTCTTCCATGTGGAAGCTAGGCAGATAGACAACCGCGCCTATCGCCACCACTGCTTTGAAGCGCCGCGCTTTGTGGACAAGCTATCCTTCCGCTGGCGCCGCCCGAAGGATGCTTATTACATCAGCTTTTATCGCAGCCGGGCCAGCGACACAGATAAACTGCAAAGCCTTGCCAATCTGGCAGAGATCGGCCTCACCAGCCTTGCCAAACACCAAGCGCCCAAATCCGCCGCCCCGATTGCGCAGCGCCTGGAAGCCAAACTCAAAGCCGCCTATCCAGTTCTTTCGCAAAGAGAAGCGGAGATTGCAGCGAAGACCTTAGCTGGGCAATCCGCCAGCCAAATCGCAGAAACGCTATCCATATCGCCCGCCAGCGTTCTCACCTATCGCCAGCGCGCCTATGCCAAATATGGCTTTACCAGCGCCAACGACTTTTTGGACGGGCTCGTCTAGGAGCCATCCCCCATTCCATCAAGCTCCGGCAGGCGCTTGTCAACGGAGGCGCGCACATCGCCAAGACGGATCAGCAGGCGCTCAATCTCATAGTCCGTCAGATCACTGAACAGCGTATCGAACCATTCCTCATGCGCCTTTGCCATGCGGCTGAATTCCT
>CAKZYD010000269.1 GCA_937884085.1 uncultured Sphingomonadales bacterium
CGGGTCAATGCCAATGGTCTCGATTTGCGTGAAAAAGTCCGCCTCATCCAAACGCGGCGCGGAGAGATTGATGGCAATGCGCGGAATAGGCTTTCCAAAAGCATCAAACAAAGCCAGGTTGGCCTTGCTTTTTTCCAGCATCACTTGGTCAAGTCTGGGCATGAGGTTCATAGAGACCGCTACGTCTAAAAAGGCTGCTGGCGCCAGCTTGCCATGTGTGGGGTGATGCCAGCGCGCCAGCGCTTCGGCGCCCACAATTTCCTGCGTTTTCGCGCAAAACTGCAGCTGATAATCGGGCATCAACTCATCGCGCCCAAAGGCAACGAGCAAGTCGTCAGAAATTTGCTTGGTCTCCTCAAATTCCTGCTTGATGGTTTGAGAAAACACTTCGACGCGGCCGCGGCCATGTTCCTTCGCGCGGTAGAGGGCAATGTCCGCGTCTTCTAAGAGGCGGTTGATGTCTGCAGACCCCGCCTTCGCGCTGGCAATTCCAATTCCAATGCTGGCACCGAAATAGCATGGCGTGCCTTGATATAGAACGGGTTCACCAAGGGCGTTTATAATGGCTTCGGCATTGTTTACCAAAGCCTGCGATTCCACGTTATCCGGCGCCAAGATGACGAACTCATCGCCGCCCACGCGCGCGATAAAACTCTCAGCCAGCGCTCTATCGCGCAGCACGTCAGCCACGCGTTTCAGAATGAAATCGCCAGCAGCATGGCCGAGCGTGTCATTAATCTGTTTGAAGCGGTCTAGGTCCACATGCATCACTGTGACCGTGGCATTTTCCGCCTTGGCCGCCGCTGACCGACTTGAGAGCGCTTCATCGAGATAGCGGCGATTGGGCAGACCCGTCAGCGGGTCATGCAGGGCCGCCGTCTCATTCTTCTCCGAAAGATTGAGCAGCTTTTCATTCGCAAGTTTGTATCGCTCACTCTGTTTGGCAAGCTTAGCATTCGCTTCCTTCAGCGCATCGACGGCCCGAACAGCAAGGCGCTGGGTGGGGTAGAAGATGGCTCCAGCCTCAATGAAGAGGAGGATAACAGCGCCCCAAAAGGACCAACTTTGGATCCGGCCGCTGACTTGTGATTTACGCAGCGCCTCCTCTTCCAAAATCGTCACGGCTTCATCGAGTTTGGTATGCAACAGACCAGAGCCAAGGGCTTCAAGATTGGTATAGGCCGCCGCACGCCCAACATCTTGAGCTTCCGCAATCAATTTAGCATCTTGCAAATACCGTCGCACAAGTGGATCGAGACTGGAACCGGGATAGGCGCGCGCATCAAAGTAATGAGCCTTGAGACGCTCCGACATGCCAGGCATTTGGCTAAGACGGAAATGCGCACTTTCCATCTCGGCGACCATCTTCATTAGTCTAGCCCCCTGTTCGAGAGAGGGTGCATTGATTTGTTTCAAGCTTTGATGAAGTATCCTTGACGCGTAGGAACGCTGCAGGCCACTGTCATTGATCCAAACAGCGTCATTACGCGCGCGCGACAAAGACCAGCCTTGGACCAAATGCGTCGTGAGCAAGCACAAGGCAATAAGAGAAAGGGCAACCGCATAGCGTTTCCACAATGTCCGCGGGTTGAACCCAGCAAGTGGGAGCTGTGCCACACATAAACCTCTTAAAGTTGTATCTTATGGAATAAATACACTTAAAAATATAATTTTCAGTAACCATCGCCGTCCATCGGCGCAGGAAAGGACTATGGCGCCATGGCCGCTTACATGATTGTCACCGCAAAAATCGCTGACCGCGAGGCCTTTATTAATGGCTATGGCAAAGCCGCGGGCGCGCTGGTTGAGAAATTTGGCGGGCGCTATGTTCTGCGTGGGCCTGGCGCCACGCTCTTAGAAGGTGACTTTGGCGATGGCGCCAGCATGGTCATCTCCGAATGGCCTGACAAAGCTGCCGCAATGGCCTTCTGGAATTCGCCGGATTATGCGCAAGCCAAAAAGCTGCGCGACGGCATAGCAGAGGTGCAAGTCTTGCTGATTGAAGCGCCAAGGATTGCCGATGCTGGATAGAGCGCTTTAGAGCCTATGATCGAACCGAAGCCGCAGACGGCTCTCGCTGCGCAATTATCCAAACAAGCCGGTGCGCGAGCCAAACACAATGTCTGAGCCGACGGAAATGCGCCGAGCCAAGCGAATATTAAACCGCTTCGGCTTCTTTCGCCCATGCAGCGAGATCTGCTGCCTCCGGATGGGCGGTAAGTGCATCTAACGCTGCTTCAAGCTTCTTGCCCGTCTCATCTTGTAGCGCGGCGCGGGTAAGGCCTTCTAGCTGCCCAGCAGTCATGCTTCGATGCGTCTCCACCGCCTCCATAATGGCCGTGAAGTTTTTAAGGCCGCGCTGATGCGTATCGGAATAGCCTTTGATCAGCTGCTGAGCCTTTACGATTTGGACTGCAAAAGCATAGTCCCTGCCTGCTGCTGTCTTCACCCGCTCTAGCCAGGCGTTCATGCGCTGATGCTCTAGCTTATGGCGCAGCGTGATGCGCTTGATGGGGCGCATGGTGGCGACAGCCGTGAGGAGGAGGAAGCCGCGCAATTTGGCTGATTTCACAAAGCGGCCTTTGGAGAAGAGGGGGCTGGTCAGCTTTTCGAGCCACTTTTGCTTCATCAGGAAACCGCCGAGGAAGGCGGGCATGGCTTCACAGACTTCAACATAGCGGGGGTGCATGAATTCGGTGGTGTAGACGAGCTGGCCCGGCAGCGCGCGCACTTCCTCGCGCACCCGTTCAAACCGGCTGGCGCGGGTCTTGAGGTCGGCCACACGGATGGTGTCTTCATAAGCCATCCACAGCGCCAGATAGCGTGCGGTTTCTGCCGTGAGTTCCTTACTGTCCTCAGTATCCAGGGCCGCAACGCCTGCCGCTTTGTCCAAATACTCGTGCACATATGTGTGGTCGAGGGCGTCAGCGCATTTCTTCGCCCCTTCATAGAGGAAGGCATGGGCTTGCTTCGGAAATTCCGCAATGATGCGTTCAATAATGGCGCGGCCCGCTTCGGTGGTGGCTTTCTCGCGCAGGATGGTCTCGTCAGGGTCAACGACTTTGACTGGCGCGTCGCTACCACCTTCAAGCGCCTGCTTGGCTCCGTCAAAGCCGGAGGCAAAACCAGCGAGATTGGTTTTTACCGCCCGCTTTCCGTCAACGATGATTTTCTCAAAGGCTTCCCTGGGGAAAGGCAGCGCGCCCGCGCCTGCAAGCGCGCCGAACAATACGGATGAGATCACCGTCCCGGCATCAGCAGCCAGAGCGTCCATATCAAAATCGATGAAGGCTTTGGCTTGGCGGCGGGCAGCTTCGCGAATGACGCCAGGGTCTGCGGTGCCATCGCCCATGGCGGCCTTTTCCAAGATGCCGTAAACTCGGTGGGAGGAGGCAATGAGCGTGGTTCGATCCGGCGTTACCAAGTTGCGGATCATAGCGCGGCCAGCTTCCATCAGTTCAGAGGCAATCACCACATCCACATCGCCTGCGGCTGGCATCAGCGCCAGGATAGGGGGACGGCCATCTGCGGGGACGGCGCTTTCAGGATAGATTTCCAAATAATAGATGGTCGCGCCCGTGCGCTGCGCCACGCCTGGGACGGACGTATATTGGGCATAATAGCCATTGGTATCGGCCAGATGGACAATCCATTCTGCCAGCACGCCGCCGCCTTGTCCGCCAATGGCATTGACGGCGATGGTGATGGGCCGG
>CAKZYD010000270.1 GCA_937884085.1 uncultured Sphingomonadales bacterium
ATTTTGATGCTGGGTCAGGTATTTATGTCCGCTCAGCATACGGGCATGGGCATCGCGCAGCACATCGCGGATTTGATCCACCTCATCTGCGTTGGCGGTTTCCAGCATTTGCGTGAGCACCACGATGCGTTGGGACAGCATGCGCTGTGCGCCAGCGATATTAATCGTATGACCATCGAGCGTATTGCGACTGAGCGCTTGATCCATACGATAGCCGCCAACCACAATAGCGACCGCAATCACCAGCACTGCCAGTGAGTGGATATATCGCAAAGTCCGTCCAACAGTGCGGGCTCTATTTGCGCTTTGCCGCGTTTTCTGCACCATGAAAACGTAGGGTCTCCAGTCAACAAACTACGCTTATGCGCCATTGGCCCTTAAGAAAGCGTTGGTATCCCAGGGGTGGCGGTGTGTTTGTCGTGCTGAGGATCGGTCACTCGAGAGACAGCGATTCCCAGGCTGGTCAGCGGGATGGTAGGATAGGCTCATGCTGCGCGTTATTCCTGTCCTTCTCCTCGCCGTTTTTGCGCGGCCCTTACACGCTGAGCCCGGCTCGTTTCCGCCCGGTACAGCTTACGTCGCCATGGGCAGCTCATTTGCCGCCGGACCAGGGCTTGGTGCCATGCGGGCCGACATTGACCCGCGGTGCTATGGCTCCATCGAGAATTATCCGCATAAGCTGGCCAGGTTGCGCGGTTTTGAATTGACGGATGTGAGCTGCAGCGGCGCGCAAACCATTCACGTGCTCAACGCTTGGAAAGAGCTGCCAGCGCAGCTCGATGCTGTGGGCCCGGGTACGCAGCTGGTGACGATCACCATTGGCGGCAATGACTTGGGCTATATCGGCGGTCTCATACAAGCCTCCTGCGCGGCGGCTGGGCCTAATCCCGCGTCGACATGGGGTTGCCGTGACATACCGCCGGCGCCCACCGAGGCGGAGTTTCAAATCGTAGAGCAGCGGCTCAGCCAAATTCTCAAAGGCATTGCAGCGCGGGCGCCAGACGCGCATGCCGTCTTCGTAACCTATGCAACAGTTTTGCCGGCTTATGGCTTGTGTGCACAGGCGCCGCTGACGCCAGAGCAAGCGGCCCTGGCGCGGACGATTGCAGCAAAGCTTGAAGCCATAACCCGGCGCGTCGCAGAGGCGGCCCAAGCAACGCTAGGCGATGCTGCGGCCCTCAGGCGTTTACATCATGCCTGCGCCGATATCCCGTGGATGACCGGCTACCTCGATGATGGCGGCGTTCATGAAGCCATGCCCTATCATCCCAATGACGCTGGCATGGACGCTATTGCTGAGGCGATCGCCGCCGCGCTGCCGTTGCAGGAATAGGCCGCGCACTTCTCTTAAAATTGTGGCCAACTGTCATGTCCGGTTAAGGTTTGGAGCCAAGCTTCAGCGCAGTCATTTTTGCATGAAGAGGTGGCGAAATGCTGCGTATCTTATGTGTTGTGCTGGTGGCCCTAAGCTTACATGCCTGCGCCGCCACAAAAATTGTAACCGCGCCCGTCAAGGTCGTCACTGGCACTGTTAATACTGCTGTGGACGTGGTCGACTAAGCACCTCGCAGTCCGAGCCAAACCTTTTTCGCGCAGGTCTGTCCTACAGGCCACTACGCTGCTAAAGTCATAGCCTCAATAGTTTTTTGGGTGCTTGCCCTTAATAAACAAGGTGTGACTTTTGTGACTTTTCAGCTGATACCTTTAACGCTCCGTCGGGTTACGTCATGAAGACGCTATCCGTCGGCAGCGTGATGATTGACACAATCGCCATCATTGATTCCCGCCGCATTGAGCGGATGAGCATGAACAACGCTGAAACGGCTTTCTTGCTGCTTGAAGAAGGTCGGAAGATTGAAGCGACGGGTATCTCAACCCATGTGGGCGGCGGCGCAGCAAATACGGCTGTCTGCTTCGCCCGGCTAGGGGCTGAGGCGCATATTTTCGCCAATGTGGGCGATGATGCGCGCGCTGACCAAGCCCTAAAGGCGTTGACGGGAGAGGGGATTGATACGCAGCACGTAACCCGGGATGCGGCGCTGCCTACGGGCGCTTCAGTGATGGTGGCCTCACATGACCGCAACGCCAGCACCTTCACGTTTCGCGGTGCAAACACAGCGCTCACACCGCCAGATGCTGCCCTCCCAGAAATTGACCTGCTGCATATCGCACCGCTCTCAAATGACGCAGCTGCGGCCTTTCCGCAATTCGTGGCGCTTGCTAAAGCCAAAGGGGCAAAAGTGTCAGCAAATTTGGGTATCCGACACCTGGCCTCCCGGCCGCAAGAGGTTCTAGCTACTTTGCCAGATGTCGACTTCTTTTCCATGAATTTGGTCGAAGCAGCGGCCTTCATGCCAGCGCTGGCGCCGGAAGGCTTTGGTCAAACCCCAGCTGATGTTGAGGATGAAGCCATCCCATATCTGTCGGCAAGCGGCTTTGATATGCCGCTGCCAGCGTTTCTGCAGCTCCTGTCGGACCATAGTGATGCCGTCATTGTCGTTACGGACGGAGCGAAAGGGGCGTATCTTTGGGCGGACGGTGAATTGCGCTATGCCCCTTCCCATCCCACGGAAATCGCGGGAACTGCAGGGGCAGGAGACGCCTTTAATGCAACCTTTGCAGCCTTTATGGCGCAAGGACAGTCCTTGGCCGAGGCAGGGAAGGCGGCATCGCTGAATGCCGCTAGTGTTGTTGGCCATATTGATACGCAAACCGGCCTTATGCGGCGGGCCGATGTGGACGCTGCCGTGCGCGGCAGCGCCCTTGAGCTGGAGGTCTTGTAACTGCCGCTAGAAATTATACCGCGCGGACAGAGCGAAGCTTCGCGGCGGCTCATAGGCGACTTCGTTACAGCCGCACAGTCCAGCGATGTTAAAGCCCTGGGTGCCAACGCGCTCATCGGTCAAGTTGCGCATGTCAAAGCGCAGCTCCCAATTGCCTTCGTCTTGAATCCAGCCTACGCCAAAGTTCCAGACGAAATAGCTGTCGAACTTATCGGAATCAAAGTTCCGCAAGTTGTAGAAGTACTCGGAAGAATACTGCACATTGGTGAGAACGAAGGCTTCCCCGCCACCCAGTTGCCAGCCATAACGGGCAAAGCCGTTGAACTGCACTTCTGGCGCATAGGTCGGGTCCACATCGCGAGACTCCGGCCCGCCAACACGCAGCGGCACATCTTTCACGGTTGCGTCAAACCACGCGATACCAGCGCCCAGGTCGAGGCCTTCTGCCGGCTGTACTTGCAGCTCCAATTCGGCCCCATAATTTTCGGCATCAGCGTTGATCACGACACCAGAAACCCCGGTGAACAAGAAGGACTGATAGTCTTTATAGTCATAGTAGAAGGCCGTAGCATTCAAGCGGGCGCGCCCATCAGCAAAGGTCCATTTCACACCACCCTCATAAGACCAGAGGACTTCTTCGCCGTAGGGAATGAAGTCTTCCGGAGGCAACGGAATATCCAGGCCCCCGCTGAGCTGGGCATTAAAACTACCGGCTTTCACGCCGCGATTGACGCCCAAATACCACAGGACATCCTCGTTGGGCGTGTACTCCAATTGAATCTTTCCGGCCCAAAGTGTTTGGCTCAAGCTGTCCACGAAATCAGCGGGCCCGTCTTCAGTGAAAACGGGACCAATTTGCACTGGGGTACCTTGATGAATTTGACGGCTATCCTCAGTGAAATAGAGATTTTGTGCAAAGACATAATCTTTTTCTTCCTGAATGATTCGAGCCCCAAGGATAATCTTAAATTCCTCGGTGAATTCATACTCAAACTGTGCGAATGCCGAATAACTATTCGTTTGAAGGTCAGCATCCGAACCAACTTCGAAAGGGGCATCGGGGACAACGCTACCGACCGGAAACTTCAATCCGTTGTCGGAGACTGTATCGATATTGAGATAGTAGGCGCCGACAACCCAGTTGCCACGATCAAAGGTACCATTGAGCCGCAATTCTTGGCTGAAGGTAGACGCATCCACGGCTGCATAGTTTGCAGATTGGTTGCCCGGACCGGAATCCACATCAATAAACAGCAGCTTTTCAAAGTCTTTATAGTCAGAAATCGAGGTCAAGACGATGTTCTCTGTATCATCCCACTGGGCGTTCAAATTTACGCCCCAAGTGTCAACGGACCCGCTGTCTTCGAATGCAAAGTCAGACGAAGTCAGGAAATCATCTCCGTCTGGGTCGATGTAGCCAAACAGGTCACCGCCGGCGACGGGACGACCGAAGGGCTCGCCAAAAACACCAGTGTTTCCAAGGTCAAACCCGAAGTCCATGCCAGAATCCGTCCCATCCGGGTTGAGCAAGATGGAGGCGCGGCTTTCATCTGCTGGCAAGTCAATCGTATTCACGAGCTCACCATCAGCATCAAACACATTTATCGTTGGCTTTTGTTGATAGGGGCCGGTGGCCTGCCGGGTACGCCCACCATTGAAAGACAATGTGAAGGACAGGTCCTCGCTTGGTTCCCATAGAGCTGTGAAACGCCCGGCCAGGGTATCATCATCATAGAGGTCAGCGCCTGCATCAGGGCCTGGCGCGCCGCCGACGGCGCCAAGCGGATAGAGGTTTTTCAGAAGCGGCTGACGGTTGTTATAGAAAATCGCGCCGCGTACAGCGAATTCTTCGGTAATCGGCGCGCCAAGAGCAGCCTGGACATTGAATTGGCCAGGCGTGTCTGGTGCATCAAACAAAGAGTATTCCAAGTTCACATAGCCTTCTACCTCATCCAGGCTTGGCTTGTTCGAGATGTAATGGACGAGGCCGCCTGTTGCATTTCTGCCAAACAGCGTGCCCTGCGGTCCCTTGAGTACTTCCACCCGCTCGACATCAAAGAGCGCAAAGGTCTGGCCCTGAGCGATGGCGATATAGCCCTCATCAAGATAGACCGCGTTGGGCGCTTCCACGATGTCATTAAAGTCGTTCTGAGTGACGCCGCGGATAGTGAACTGCGTGTTCTGCCCAGCCAGGTTCCCAGAAATGTGGACGCCGGGAGTGAAAGCGGCCAAATCAACACTGCGCTGTACACCAAGCGCCCGAAGTTGGTCACCCGTGAAGGCTGTGACCGCAATACCAACATCTTGAAGGCTTTGCTCACGCTTTTGCGCGAAGACGATGATTTCGTCAAACAGATCTGTCTGCGCCAGGGCAGGGCTGGTGAAGCCCGTGGACAACGCCGTGGCTGTCAAAACACTCCATTTCTCAATGCCCATTTTTATGCTAAGTTTTTTCATCTAGGTCCCTCCCAAAACACGGCGTCTGCAGCGCAGAGCCAGACTACCCCGGTGCGTAGTCTTTCTGACCCGTTAACCACCCTAGATTTGACACTCGATGCGTCAATCAAAAATGCTTCAAGCCTAAAGCAAGTGTGTAAATGAGCAAAAGGATGTGACTTTTTTGCCAAACACGGCTGGTAGCCGCGTTGCCTCACGCCTGTGCGTGGACGACCAAGCGCGTATAGAGATGCCATGTGGTGTGGCCAAGTACTGGGAAGATCACGATCAGCCCAAGGCAGGCTGTTGCAATGCCTATAAGTGCTAGAAGCGTGATGACGACACCCCAGCCAAGCATGACGACCGGGCTGGCAAAAACCGTTTTGATGGATGTGATGATCGCGCTCATGAAGTCGAGTTCTTTATCCAGCAGCAAAGGGATAGCGATGACGGTTACGGTATATAAGGCCAACGCCATGATGGCGCCGACAACACTGCCCACGGCCAAATACGCTATGCCGTTCACTGAGCCTGTAATGAAGTCAACAAAGCTATCCAGCGTTGAAAAGGGTGATAGCCCAGCAAATAAGGCTGTGAGGGTCCGCACTTGGTATATCCAGCTCCAAAAAACCAAAAGCACAATGAAAGCCATGCTGGGGAGTTGGCGCTTGCGCTCTGCAAACACGGCGGAAAGGACGCTGCCCCATTTTAGAGGCTCCGGTCCATTCAGTCGGCGGCTAACGTCGTATATCCCAACCGCCGCGAAGGGACCGAGCAGGGGAAAGCCAACGGCGAAGGGCGCAATCCACCAAGGCTGCCTGAGCTGTAACAAAATCCAAAAGACAGCAAAGCCGCCACAGGCAAAAAAGGCGCCGAAGAAAAGACCAAACAAGGGGGCACGCCTGAAATCGGACCAACCCGCGACGAAGGCTGCCTTTATGTCGGCCACCTCAGCAGCGCGCACTGTCGGCAGTGGTGCGGGTGTATCGGGAATAGTGTCGGTATTGTTCTGTTCCATAGCGGCCCTCCTTCAGAGGCGGCATCTTCCCACCACTAATCTTATAAGGCTCAATGAAGAAACTCTTGCGCTGAATCAAAAACGCGTTCGAAAGAGGCCGAGAGACAAACAACTAGATGGCGCCTTGATTTTGCATAAAATTGGCCATGCAAGTGTGGATGAAAACGCAGATTTACTCACAGAAGGCCTATCTAAATGAGAGTGTACACAGCCGAAGGCACCGGTCCGCAAACCTTGCCGGACGACGCCCTGCTGCGCCGATACGGCATTGATGGGCATTACACAGACTGCTTTTCGCGCGATGTGCAAAAGGCTCTCACACTGGCTGACTTTATCACTGCCTTCTACAAAAGTGGTCCGTTCATAGCTGAGCGGTTTGTCCTGTCGCAGGCAGCAAATGAAACAATCACTAACACTGACGTCGATGCGCTCGCGCGCGGGGAGATTGAAAAATTTGGACTTTGGGATGTTGAAGAACGTAGTGACGACCAAATTCTCCTGAAAGACCGCATCGGCCAAACCTGTTCTTGGCTAAAAGTTGTCCGGCGGCGCGCCGGAACCCAGCTTTATTTTGGTTCCGCAGTAATAGCTGACTCAGGTGTTCTGCCGCTTCGCCTTCGGCTGCTCATCGGCCCGCATCGGGCCTACTCACGGATATTGCTGACGGCGGCTGCAAAGACTCTGGCCTTCGAACGGCTACGCTAGCTGGATTCTTGGTTGGTGAGGCGTTTATCATGGAGAATAAAGGCTTTGTCGGTCTGCATCGTCCAGGTGTCGAGCATGTCATTCATTCCAACACGCATCACCTCGCTGCCGAGAATAACAATATGGGGCCGATATTTGCGCAAAAGCCCGACCCAAAAAACATTTTGTTGGCGGGGGAAGACGTCCGCTATATCGGCCAATGTCCCGCGTGCAAGGGCAAGCCATTCTTGCATCAAAGCAATGCTGAAGGGCGTTTTTCTCATGGCTAAAAAACCAACATTCGGCGGTCGGTATTGGCCTGACTTAATAACCCCGTTCAAGCTCAACGGGATGGGCAGACCGAAACGGCGAGAACAATCCTCGGAGATCAGCATCTGGACGTCCTTGTCGTATCTCTGTGTAAGCGCGTCTAAAGTTTGTTCCTGCTGCTGGACGGTCGTGTCTGCATCTACCATGATCACCCAATGCGACTTGGTGTTGCGAAGGTGTTTTTCTAAAATGGCTACTTTTGACCAAACAATGTGCATGTCCTCGATCACATGCTTTCTATAGCAGGTAAAATTGTACCCGTGGCGTATGCAATATTTGCTCCAGTTTTCGCGCGTCTTGTTTGCATAATAGTCAATATTGGGCGTCGCCAACATGATAACGTCGAATTGAGGTGGGTTTGACAGAGGCTGGGTCACTACGCTTCATTGCTTTCTGAGCGCTCACGGGGGGAGCAGCTATTTGACAGTTTTCCATGACAGAAATTTAGCAGCAACATGGCCTTTGCCGAAACAATGAACAGCCCTTTTCCAAATCAGGGCATCGACCAAGTTGAGAAAGAGCGTATGAGTGACCCTAATCGAAACATGACCACTGAGAAGGATTAAACCATGTCCCAGACTTTTTCTGAATATACCCCGCCAGAGATCTGGACTTGGGAGACCGAGAATGGCGGGCAATTTGCCAACATAAATCGTCCTACGGCTGGCGCGCGCGTTGAGAAGGCGCTGCCAGTCGGCGAGCATCCCTTGCAGCTTTATTCCATGGCAACGCCCAATGGCGTGAAAGTCACCATCATGTTGGAGGAACTTTTGGCCGCTGGTCATGTGGCCGCTGAATACGATGCATGGCTCATAAAGATCCAAGATAGCGACCAATTCACCTCCGGGTTTGTCGGTGTAAATCCAAATTCAAAAATTCCAGCGCTGATGGACCATAGTGGCCCTGAACCGATCCGTGTTTTTGAAAGTGGATCTATTCTGCTGTATTTGGCGGAGAAGTTTGGCGCCTTTTTGCCAGAAGATGGGGCCAACCGAACCGAAACCTTAAACTGGCTGTTTTGGCAGATGGGCAGTGCTCCGTATTTGGGGGGCGGATTTGGCCATTTCTATAGCTATGCACCTTTCAAGATTGAATATGCAATTGACCGCTTTGCAATGGAGACAAAACGGCAGCTCGACGTTTTGAACCAGCATTTGGAAGGCAAGTCGTTTATGGTTGGCGACACCTTGACCATAGCCGACATTGCGATCTGGCCGTGGTATGGTGTCCTTGCGCTTGGCAAAATTTATTCCGCTGGCACTTTCTTGCAGGTTCAAGACTATGAGAATGTGGTGCGGTGGGCAGAGGCTATCGATGCTCGGCCTGCAGTGGCGCGCGGAAAGATGGTCAACAAGCTCTGGGGCGAGCCATCAGAGCAGCTGCATGAGCGCCATAGCGCGCAGGATTTTGAGACGCAAACACAGGATAAGCTGGAAGCGGCTGAGTAGCGGATCTCAGACCAGGCTGACGCCGTGGCCGTAAGGCACGCTGTGGCCGAAGTTATTCGGTGTTTGGCCGTTTGCTAGGGCGCATTTAATGACCCCAGCATGGGTGACGATAAGCGTTTGTCCTGGCCTTTCTTCCAGCTTTTTTAGAGCTCGGGTGACCCGCTCATGGACCATGGAAACGCTTTCTCCGGCATGTGGGCGGGCGGTAAAAAAGTCATTTGCCCACGCATCAAGTTGGTCGCGTGGTATTTCCGCCCATCGGCGACCTTCCCATCTCCCAAAATCCATTTCCATAAACGCGGGGGATACTTCTAAGTCGCAATTGAAGCGCTGTGCGATACGCTCCGCCAACCGCCGGCAGCGGGACAATCTACTGGTCATGATGCAATCTGGGCGGCTCAGGGTTTTCAGCAGTCGGCGCGCCTCATGGTCAAAAGAAGCGGCAAGCGGGATGTCGAGTTGACCGTAGCACAAACCCTCATCCACGTCCGGCGTTGTATGCCGAAGCAAGGTTATAGCCATGCGCTGCAGCCCAGCAGTATGCCAACAAAGCTTAGTTGCTGAACACCGCCCAACGTGTCTCCCGTATATCCTGAGAGCTTCCTTTCAGCCAAGATGCGCGCAATAGCGTGGCCGATTACACTCCCCATCACCGCCACCAATGCTAGTGCCATGCCGCCCGTTACGCTGAGCCACACAAGCGCCGGTATCAGGCTTGCCAAAGCAATCATCAGGTCGCTGCCGGATACCGCATTTGCAACTGGCTTACCCGTTCCATGGTCTCGCACATAGGTGCTGGTCGCAATCACTATAACGCTGGACAGCCGGCTCATGCTGTGGGCCGCAAAAAGAGCTGCCGCGCCAGCAAGAGGGGGAAGGTCGGCCAAGGCTGTGGTTGCAGCAGCAACACAAATTCCGAGGGCGAGCGTCCCATATGTACCGAGGCGGCTATCTTTCATAATTTCGAGCGCTGCCTCTCGCGTTGCGCCGCCGCCAAGACCGTCTGCCATATCTGCCAACCCATCCTCATGGAACGCGCCTGTGGTGAAGATGGTTATGGCGATTGCCAAAAGAGCGGCAAGCAAAGGATCAAAGAGTGCTGACAAGGCAATATATAAGCAGCCAGCACCACCACCGATACATAAGCCTACCCACGGATAATACTTCACAGACCCGGCATAACGGGCCTCAGAGAAGCTAATGGAGGATGGGATTGGGACACGGGTGAGGAATTGCGTGGCAAAGAGGAAGGATGCCAGCTCGTCTTTCAACAAAGCCATCATTGACCGGCTTTTCCGCTCACCCCGGCGCTATCAAAGGTGGCCATATCGCGCATCATGGACGCAGCACTTTTTACGAGCGGCCAAGCAAGGAGGGCGCCGGTGCCTTCGCCCAGGCGCATGTTGAGCTGCAACAATGGCTGTGCATTGAGCGCATCTAGGGCCTGTTGGTGGCCCGGCTCCGCTGAGCAATGGGCAAAAATCATCACATCCGCGCAGGCAGCATTTAATTCATGCGCGATGGCCGCTGCAGCGGTGGCAATAAAGCCGTCAACCAAAACGGGCTTCTGGGCTGTTTGCGCTCCAAGAATGGCACCAGCCATCATGACAATTTCGAAGCCGCCATATTCGCGCGCGGCATCCGCTGCGCTCAATCGCTCGCTGGTTCGGTTGCTTGCTTTGCGTAATATCTCTCGCTTCTTTGTGAGGCCGTCCAGTGAAAGGCCTGTGCCTGGGCCAGTCACCTCGTCCAAATCCAGACCAAGTATCTTATGATAAAGCAAGGTTGCGCTTGCTGTGTTCCCAATCCCCATTTCGCCAATCGCGATTGCATCTTCTGTAGCATTTTGCGCCAGGGTCTTTCCGTGGCCCAACGCCTCTGCGTACTGCTTTTCTGTCATCGCAGGGCCTAAAAGACTGTTGGCCGTTCCCTCTCCGCAGCGTCGTTGGATGAGCTGGTTTGATACGATGGCGTCTCCGCAAATGCCGGCATCGATGGTTGAAAGAGCGACATCCACCGCGTTGGCAAAGGCATTGGCAGCAGCCCCTCCGGCCAAAAAATTCAATACCATCTGCCTGGTTACTGTTTGCGGGTAGGCTGATACGCCAGCGTTTGCCAAGCCATGGTCGGCGGCAAATAACAAAAGGCGGCATGTGTCAAAGCGCGGCTTAAGGGTTTTGCCTATCGCCGCAAGCTGGGCCGCCAGCACTTCAATGCGGCCAAGGGATCCAGGCGGCTTGGTTTTCGCGTCTAGGGCCGCTTGTATGTCTGCGTGTGAAAGAGCCAACGGCTTACCCATTTGATATACAACTGCAAGGCGCTGGCCTCTGCCACTTCAGTCCGCATTTGTCGAGTTCAACAATATTTCTTGTAAGTTCTTGAATATAAGTTCTTCTGTCT
>CAKZYD010000271.1 GCA_937884085.1 uncultured Sphingomonadales bacterium
AAGTCACGTCTCTGGCCTAAAAGGACGGCATGGCCGTCGCATCTATCAACGATGATGATGACTGTGCCACCGTCCGGGTCGCCGCGGCGCCGCAAGACGGCGGGATAGCCAGCCGCATTCCACTGATTGAGGCGGGCGGATACCCACATCTTTGTCGGCAGCCGCGCATCCATGCTCAGCTGCTGTCCGGGTTATAACCAGGAATGGTATTGAGCGGAATGCGGCTGCGCATGAAAGTGCCGGACGCAAAGCCGAGCTCCTGGCCATCCCCGTCGGTTAAAACGCCTTCCGCTAGATACACGCGCCGCTTGCCGTGCACCCAGCGGCCATGGGCAATCATCAGGCCTTCTTGAAACGGGCGGGTGAGGTGGAGGTTAAAGGCGCTGGTCAGCATGAAGACATCTTCCACCAGGGAGTTTGCCGCATAAAAGCAGGCATCATCCAATGCTTTAAAATAAGGCGTGCCATGCTGCGCCCCCGCGGCATGCCAGCTGTCTTGTGAGACTTCCATTTCAACCCGCGCCTCGCCCTTGGTGACCGCAAGTTTGGCTGCAAATGTACGATTGATAGGGGCCGCCTGATACATGGATTCAAGCCGCCGGAAATGTGCATCGCCCATGGTCCCTCCCACCGATTTTTTTCAAGCCTGCCGACCCTGTTTGCAAAGTTCCGCCAATTGGGGGCTGCAGCGGCTTACCAAATCTGCAATGAATTGAAAATGTTACGCCTTCAACTCCGAAGCTTCTCATGACTTTGCTTGGCGCAATTTTGGCTGGTGGCGCGGGAACGCGCATCGGCGGTGGGAAACATCGCCAGCAGCTTGGGGACAAGATGCTTTTGGATTGGGCGCTTGCTTGGCTCAAGCCCCAAGTCAAGGCGCTGGCAATTGTGGGCAATACCCCCGATCTAAGCGATTGGCGGCATCAAGTGTTGCCAGACGATCGCCGTCTGTCTGGCCCTGCGTCTGGCCTTAAGTCCGCCTTGCAGTGGGCGTCGCAAGACGCCGAAGCCGACCTCTTTGTGATTCCATGTGATATGCCGTACCTGCCTGATACGTTAGCGGGGGCGCTGCATACACCAGATGTCGCCGTGCCGTCTGTCGAAGGGTCAGCCATCTGGGCGATCAGCCGCTGGCCCAGCGATAGAGTTGTGCCCGCGTTGACTGCTTTAGCGCGCTATCCTGACGATGCAGCGCCGTCGCTCAGACAGGTGTTTGAAGATGTTGCAGCTATCACTGTTCCTTTTGCAGCCGATGCGGCGTTTTTAGGGATCAATACGCGGGACGAATTAGATAAGGCGCGGCAGCATCTATGACTGGAAAGCTGTTTTTTGCCTTGTGCGTAGCACTAGCGCTGGTGTCTTGCTCGGACGAGAAAAGCGCAGGCCAGGCGTACCGCGATGCGGCAGAACGCATGGCGGCCGCGCGTGCTTATTTGGCGGAAGTCGCCGTCTAAGATGGCGTGAACCAAACGCCAAGTGGCCTGCTGTATCGGGTCGATGTCAAAGGCGACGGGCTTGGGCTGCAGGCGACGCCGCAAAGTAGCATTTTAGCGCACTACCGGGTCCAACTTACGGACGGCAATGAAATCGAATCGAGCTATGAGCGAAATGCGCCAGCACTGTTCAGGACACGGCGTTTGATTGCCGGTTGGCGCGAGGGTATCGCCCTGATGCGTCCGGGCGATACGTTTACATTGTTTATTCCGCCGCAATTGGCCTATGGCGCGCGGGGGCGGCCACCTATTATTCCAGCCAACGCTGTTCTCATTTATCAGGTCGAGTTGGTCGATGTGGTGCTAGAAGACGACGCTAGCCAATGAGGCACAACACACCATAGCAGCTGCCGAACACAAAGCGCGCAATGGCATAGCCGATCACATCGAGCAGCAAGAGAAACAGGCAAAGCGGCAAGACGGCCCAAGTGAAAAGAAGCCGCCAGCCATATTTGGTGATGCCCTTCGGCTTGGTTTGGTAGCCGAAAACAGGTCCAGCATGTGATTTAGGCTTCAATTGAGTGGGCGTTTCGTGCTTGCGTTCTGCGATGCCCTATCATGTCGCGTTTCAGCCAGCTGCGCAAATCAATCCCGCTGAATGGGATCAATGGTTGAAAGCCCAAGACTGCATGAGCTTTCAGCAGTATTTTGCCTATGGACTCGCCGTGAACCGCTCGGTCTATGCCGGAAAAGACAAGGCCACCTATTGCACGATCACAAACGACCAGTGTGATGGTGTGGCGCAAGGCGTGCTATTCCAATCCCGTATTGGCCCATTATTAATTGGTTTTATGCCGGCGGGCCTATGTTTGCGTCCTGACGTAGCTGCGAGCGAGATCTATGCCGCGCTGTGGCACGCCTTCCGGCGGCGGTGGCGATCGGCTCTGATCTTTGGGGCGTATGCGCAGGATATTGCAGATAAGCCTGTTTATGCGGATGGCGCCAGCGCACTATGGGGCTTTACAGACGGAGGTGTAGGCCCCAATCGCCAGAAATGGCGCAACCGGCTTACAAAGGCAAAGGGCGCAGGCCTACGGCTCAGGAAAAATGGCGCGAATAGCAAAGAGGGGCGCTGGTTGGCAGCGCAAGAAGACGCGCAGCGCAAACGCCTGGGCTATAAAGCTCTGCCCTTAGATCTGCCGCTGCATATGCACCAGGCGTCGGGTTCAGCTCAGTGCTTTGTGGTTGTCGCCTATGATGGCGAAACGCCTGTAGCCGGCGGGCAGTTTCTATGGGCTGCGCCTTATGGCCACTACATCTCGGGTGTATCCACTGCGCTCGGTCGGCGGCTATCCGCCCAGCATCTTGTCTTACAGGCCGCCGCAGAGACTCTGCATTCCAAGGGTGCAAAGGGGCTCCACCTGGGTCAAATCGACACAGACGTGGCGCCAGGTTTGGCCCGGTTCAAGCTCGGAACAGGCGCTGTACCGATAGAGAATCCTGCCACTTTTGTGCGTTTGGGCTAAGGCTAGACTATCGTAGGCCATAGGGCGAAACAAAAGAACCGTCTTGCAAACGGGCTAAAAACCTATACAGTCGTCCTATCCTCTTAGAGTGGTTATATTTTGGGTGTTAAGTAGCTGGATTATAACATAATATTGTCTAAATGTCCGGATATGCTCTACATAACTTTTGGCTTTTGTGGATAGAATCACTGCACTCTGAGAATGGATGCTGAAAAGGATCAGGTGGCGTTAACGCCGAGGGAAATATGCTTTCAAAACCACTCTTAACTGTTCGCGATGCCGCGCAGCTTCTGAAGCTGAAGGAAGGGACCATCCGCAATATCATCAATGAAAAGAAACTGCGGGCGGTAAAATTCGGTAAGGAATGGCGTATCCGTCATGAAGATTTGGAAGCGTTTTTAGACGAAAACGCAAATACCGAACCTCAGCAGCGCTCTGCAGCCGAATAGGCGGCGGTTAGCACTGAAATTTGCCGCGGAAATCGGCATCGTCAGGCCTGTCCGGATCATCATCAATCAATTGGCCGTAAAACTGGCATCGCGCAAGGATGCGCCGCAAGGCGCCTTCAACATCCGCTTCATTTAGGCTTTGATTTGGCTGGCTCTGCTTCAAAGCGTTTGCCACGGCTCGTTCCATTTCTAGGCGTGTTATTCCCGTCACATGCGCCGCGCTAGGCTTGATGCCTGGGCCGAAGACATTTGCCACGAAGGCGCCGATTGCCATGTAAAGCGCGGCTATGCCGGCGCGCCGGAGAGTGCTCTGTTTGATCATCTTAGCCTCGCTGTTGCTGTTGTGCGTAAACTGTGCTGCAACACCGCCATACCGCAACGGCTAGGGAGGGGCGAATGACATCCGGCTCAGAAAACAACAGTGTTTTTATCGGCACGGGCCAAGCCAAGCAGAGTTTGGTGCTTAAGCGCGCAAATCGCCACGGCCTCATTGCTGGCGCGACCGGAACAGGCAAAACTGTCACGCTGCAAATCCTGGCGGAAGGCTTTTCCGATCAGGGCGTGCCGGTGTTCATGGCCGATGTGAAGGGCGACTTGTCGGGCATGTCGCAGCCAGGCAGCGCGGACCATAAACTGCATGAAAAACTTCTCTCTCGCGCCTCAAAAATTGGCTTTGAGGACTATGCATACCGCGCTTATCCAACAGTGTTTTGGGATTTGTATGGCGAGCAAGGCCACCCGGTGCGCACGACTGTGTCAGAGATGGGGCCTTTGCTGCTGTCGCGTTTGTTAGAGCTCAATGATACCCAGGAAGGCGTGCTCAACATTGCCTTCCGCGTGGCGGATGATGCCGGTCTTCTGCTGCTCGATTTTAAGGATTTGCGGGCCATCCTGAACCATGTGTCTGAAAATCGAAAAGAGATTTCCAGCACTTTGGGCAATGTATCCCCAGCCTCCATTGGCGCCATTCAGCGCCGCCTTTTGGTGCTTGAAAACCAAGGCGGGGACCGCTTTTTCGGCGAACCTGCCCTCGATATTCGTGACTTCATGGCCTTTGACCAAAATGGACGCGGGCGGATCAATATTCTTGCCGCTGACAAGCTGATGCAATCGCCGCGCCTTTACGCGACGTTCCTGCTTTGGCTGCTTGCTGAGTTGTTTGAAGAGCTGCCAGAAGTGGGCGACCCGGACAAACCAAAGCTGGTCTTTTTCTTTGATGAGGCACATCTGCTCTTTGACGAAGCGCCCAAAGCGCTGCTCGATAAAGTAGAGCAAGTAGTCCGCCTCATTCGCTCCAAAGGGGTCGGTGTTTTCTTCGTCACCCAGAACCCGCTCGATATCCCTGATGATGTGGCGGGCCAGCTCGGCAGCCGCGTGCAACATGCGCTGCGCGCCTTTACCCCACGCGATCAAAAAGCGGTCAAGGCTGCTGCGGCGACGTTTCGGCAAAACCCCGATATCGACACCAAAGAAGCCATTACAGAGCTTGGCGTTGGAGAAGCGCTGGATTCAACGATGGATGAGAAGGGCGCCCCTAGCATTGTGGACCGCTGCCTCATTCGGCCGCCATCCTCCCGGCTCGGCCCAGCCACGCCATCGGAGCGCACAATGGTGATGGCTGCCAGTCCGGTTGGTCGGCACTATGATGAAGATGTCGACCGCGAGTCTGCTTATGAGGTTCTGGCCAAGCGCGCGGAAAAAGCAGCCGAAGTTGCTGAGCGTGAAGAAGAGAAGAAACCGAAGAAACGCAGCTCAAATCGGCAAAGCGTGTCGGAAGCAGCCATGAAAAGCATTGTCCGCTCAATTTCCAGCGGTCTCGGCCGGGCGATTGTACGCGGTATTCTAGGAGCCTTGAAGCGATGAGAGTCCAGCTTGGCGTCTTCATTCTACCCATTTTGTCCTTCGTTTTTGGAGCTCAGGCTATGGCCAATACTGATGACCCCTTTCTTTGGCTAGAGGAGGTCGAGGGCGAAAAAGCGCTGGGCTATGTGGAGGGCCTGAACGCTGCGTCCCGGCCACATTTGGAAGGTGTGTCTGGGTTCGAAGAAAGCCGGGCTGAAATCCTGAAACAGCTCAACGCTCCGGACCGCTTGGCGTATGGCACCTTCCGCGGCGACTATGTGTATAACTTCTGGCAAGATGAGGCCAACGTTCGCGGCCTCATCCGCCGGTCGCCCAAAGCGGCCTATATCGCTGGAACGCCAGCCTGGGAAAGCGTCCTGGACATTGATGCTTTGGCAAAGGCGGAAGATAAGAACTGGGTCTATAAAGGCCTCACCTGTCTTGGCCCAGACGAACGGCTGTGCATGATTTCCTTATCGCCCGGCGGCACGGACGCCGTTGAACTGCGCGAATTCAATCTCATTGAAAAGGCTTTCGTCGAAGGCGGCTTTGAAGTGCCGTTGGCGAAAACCTGGTTTGATTGGGTGGACGAGGATCATCTCCTCATAGGCACGGACTATGGTGAGGGCAGCCTGACTGAGTCCGGCTATCCGCGCTCGCAGCGGCTTTGGAAGCGCGCCACCGCGCTGATGGACGCGCCCGAAGTGTTTTCTTTAGAGACGGATAAAATGGGCTTGTCCGCCGTTTCAAAACACAAGACCGGCAAAAGTCGAACCTATCTGCAATCCATCCTCACTTTTTGGACCAGCGGTATCGCGGTGTTCGACACAAGCGGCCAGGTAACGCCTTTGCCCATCTCCGAAAACGCAAACATCGTGCACTATGGCGTCGACCGGCTCCTCGCGCTCATGCGTAAGGTCTGGTCTGTAGGCGATAAAACCTTCCCGGCAGGGTCCTTGATTGCGTTCGATGTGAACCATGCGGCTAACGGCGGTAATGGCGCGCCAGAGCTCATCTTCACGCCCACGGCCAGTCAGGCCATTGAGACTGTGACCGCCACAGATGCCGCCGTCTACATATCGCTGCTTGACGATATCAATGGCCAGCTGTTGCGGCTTGAACAAACCCCAGATGGCCAATGGTCCACGGCAACGGTGCCTTTGCCCAAAGCCGGGTCGCTCTCGATCATCGATACCAACGAAGGTGAGGATCAGCTGTTTGTTACCTTTGAAAGCTTCACCCAGCCAGAAACGCTGTATTTGATCGACGCCGGCGTTGTTGCAAAAGTAGACGCCATGCCGGCACGGTTCGACGCGTCTGATATTGTTACCGAGCAGCGTTTCGCCACCTCCGCTGATGGCACTAAAGTGCCCTACTATTTGGTACGCTCATCTGAAAGAGAGCGTGATAAACCGTTGCCGACTTGGCTTGTCGGCTATGGCGGTTTTGAGATCGCTTACAAGCCATTTTATCTATCGCCCCATTACCAGCTTTGGCTGAAGGCAGGCGGCGCTTTTGCCCTCGGTAATATCCGTGGCGGCGGGGAATATGGTCCCGCTTGGCATCAGGCTGCGCTCTTAAAAAATCGGCACAAAGCCTGCGCGGAATTAGCAGCAATATTGGATGATCTCGACAGCAGCGGCGTGTCGGACCCAGCGCGTATCGGTGTGATGGGCGGGTCCAATGGCGGCCTTCTGACGGGCGTTATGCTGACGCGTTACCCCGACAAGCACAATGCGGCGATCATCGGCGTGCCTCTGCTTGATATGCTGCGTTATGACAAATTGCTCGCTGGTGCCAGCTGGGTCGGCGAATATGGGGACCCAGATGATCCAGATATGGTGGACTATATCCGCAGCTATTCGCCATATCAGAATGTCAGCGCTGACACGCTATATCCGGAAGCGTTTATCTTCACCTCCACAAAGGATGATCGCGTCCATCCAGGTCATGCCCGTAAATTTGCAGCTAAGCTGTCTGAAGCTGGTCAACCTTTCCTCTATTATGAGAATACCGAAGGAGGGCATGCAGGGGCCTCCAACCGCATACAGGCCGCTTATCGCGCTGCGTTAGAGCTGGCTTATATGCGGCGGCGATTGATGCCATAGGGCCCTTCGCTAACGATTAAAAATTAGTTAATACGCGAACAAACATGCTAACTCCAAAATAAATCGATGAATCCTGTGCGATCGACCGCGTTATCGGGAACAGGAGGAAAACATGGTCGGTCGTCATTCTATTCGTACTTTTTTGGTTGCATCCAGCGCGCTATGCGCGGTGCCATGCGCTAGCCTTGCCCAAACTGGTTTTGAGGAAATTATTGTCACTGCCCAGCGCCGTGAGGCCAGCCTGCAGGCCACGCCGGTCACCGTCTCAGCATTTTCAGAGACGCAGTTGCAAGACTTGGCCATTGTCGAAACCAAAGATCTTGGCCAAGCGGTGCCGAACTTGCAGCTGCTGCCGCTGACTGCAAGTCCGTCAACGTTTCAAGTCGGCTTTCGAGGTGGGACCGAACAAACCGGGGGTCTGATCGTTTCCGAGCCTGTGGTTGGTATTTATGTCGATGACGTGTATCGCAGCCGTCTGCAAGGCGCGAATTTCCAGTTGGCTGACATTGAGCGGATCGAAGTCCTGCGCGGACCGCAGGGCACGCTCTACGGCCGAAACAATTTCTCCGGCGCCATCAAGCTCGTCACCAAAACGCCTTCGAAAGACAATGAGTGGTTCAATGCTGCCGTTGGTATTGGGAGCTTTAGTGAGAAGAATATCCAGGCTTCCGTCGGTAGGGGATTGACTGAGAATTTGGGCGCATCTTTCTCCCTGCTCTACCGCGACCAATCGGACGGATATATTTTCAACCGCGCTCAAAACGAAGTGATTGGCGCGGAACGGAACTTTCTCCTCCGCGGTAAGCTCAATTATGAGAAAGACGCGTTCCAGGCCATCCTGTCTTTCTCGTATGGCGATGACCAAAATGATGGCTATATTCCGCTCGCCATCCGGTATGAGCCTGACACCGTTCCCTTCAATTTTGCGAGCCAAGTGTCTACCGATCAGGTGCGGCCGCGTTTTGGGGATGATTTCTTCGTTACCGAGTTCCCGCAAGAATCCATCGGCGAAACCGAAGTCTACAGTATCACACTTGACCTGAGCTATGATGCTGATTGTGCAACCTTCCGGTCGGTAACCGGCTATGTGGATGTGCGCGATGTTTTCCGGTGGGATATCGCCGCTGGCATAAGCGACGGTATGGGCGGCTTTACCCCCTCGTTTGACCGCCGCTCTGATGCTGACGCAGATCAGATTACCCAAGAGCTACAAGCGCAAGGCAAGGCATTTAATGATCGGCTTGATTGGATTGTAGGGGCCTTCTTTTTTAAAGAGAACGGTGATCAGACTTTGAAGGACGATATCCCGCTTTTCGGGCTGTTCGATTTGCCGCCCACCTTCCTCAACATTGATACAACCAGCTGGGCTATATTCGGCCAGGGAACCTATGCCATCACAGACCGCATCTCGGCCTTTGCGGGTGTTCGTTATACGAAGGACAACAAAGACTTTGATGCAAGCATCTTCACCTTCTTTCCGGAACGAACAGAAGTCTCCTTGTCAGAGACGTTCTCCTCCGTCACCCCCACCTTTGGTTTAGAGTTTCAGGTCGCGGACAATGTTTACACCTACGCCAATATTACCCGCGGCTTTAAAGCCGGTGGATTTAATGGACTGGCGGTGGCGAATGCCACAGTGCTAAGCGCGGTTTATGACCCGCAATATGTCTGGGCCTATGAGGGCGGCGCCAAGACCGATTGGCTTGACAACCGGCTGCGTGCCAATATTGCAATCTTCTATAACGATATCTCTGGTAGCCAACAAACGGCGGTGGTCGGCCCCGGCTCCTTTGCAACACAAAATGTGGGCGATTTATCGATCTTCGGTATCGAGCTAGAGCTCGCCGCCCAGCCGCTGCCGTGGCTCAATCTGTTTGCAAATATTGGCTATATGGATGGTGACTATGGCACGCTGGACCCGGCCTCTCAGGCCGCGCAGTCAGGCGCGCAATTCCTACCTTTGGTCACGGATTGGAATGGCCAAGCTGGTATCAATATTAATAAGCCAGTGACCGATGATATACGCATTAAGTTCGGTGCGACGGCCAATTACGTAGGCGATCACTACCTGGAGACCACCAACTCCATCCAAGTCGAGGCCTATACGCGCTATGACGGCTTTATCGCAGCCAGCGATATGGACAATCGCTTTGAGGTTCGCTTGGAAGGCCGCAATTTGTCTGATGAAGTCAATTTCGTGACAGGCTTTGCCAATTCGCCCAATCCAGCCCTAGCCGCTTTGCGGCCACGGACCTGGATGCTGCGCTTTAGCTATCGTGGTTGACGTCCGGTTTTTACCTCGTCCACCACTCCAAGCGCAGTGATGGTCCTTTGATTCTCAGTGAGCTCGCTGGTTTGGCAAACGATAATCGTTGTTCGGCAAGCGCTCTAAAATAGCGCCAATGTCAGGGTGGTTGACCGGTTTGCCAGTCTCGTCTGGCAGCAAGTTTTGTTGGCTTACATAGGCGATATAGCTGGACTCGTCGTTTTCGGCGAACAAGTGATAAAACGGCTGTTCTTTGGCAGGACGAATACTTTCGGGAATGGATTCGTACCACTCCTCAGAATTATTGAATTCCGGATCCACATCATAAATCACACCGCGAAACGGGAAAAAGCGGTGCTTGACCACCTGACCTATACGAAACTTGGCTTTTGCGACGATGTGGTTTTCAATGTGCTCTGTTTGACCCATACCCATGGACGCAATATGTGCGCTGCACAAACAACTTTCAATGCAATTTTGTGCAACAGAGCTATTCAGCGGCGCGCTTAGCTTCAAAACCTTGCGAGATAGCAAGCCCCACGTTACACACGCGAGCGGACGGAGAGATGCCGGAGTGGGCGAACGGGGCGGTCTCGAAAACCGTTGTGCGCGCAAGCGTACCGAGTGTTCGAATCCCTCTCTCTCCGCCATAAATTTGCGTAACTAGCCATAAATTTGCGTAACTATATGATTAACAATAGTAAGTGCTTAATCTCTTATTCTTTGCCTACATTTTTACCCACACTTTAGTGCCGACGGTATTGTCAGCGGAACTGGCGCTTGATCACTGTTACGGCCAGTTCTAGCCTTCTTCGATGAAAAAGAACTCCTTCCGCTATTTCAAAACGTCTCTTGAAGTCATCCAACTCGCCGTCATGATGTATGTGCGGTTTTCTCTCTCATTGAGGAATGTCGAAGACCTTCTGCATGAGCGCGGGATCGACATTTGCCACGAAAGCATCAGGCTCTGGGTTGATGGATTTGGAACGTTGTTCGCGGGCCAAATCAGAAGGAGGCGCGCTCAATTTTTACGCCAACGCACACAGTGGCGATGGCATTTGGATGAGGTCTTCGTGAAGATCAATGGAGAGACGCATTATCTATGGCGCGCTGTGGATCACGAAGGTGAAGTTCTAGAAGCTTATGCTACCAAGAAACGCAATAAAGCGGCGGCTTTGACGTTCCTTAAGAAGGCGATGAAGCGCTATGGAAATCCGCAGATCATCGTGACTGATAAGCTCAAATCGTATGGCGCCGCCATGCGTGAAATTGGCAACAAACAGCGTCAGGAAACCGGCCGGCATCTCAATAATCGAGCAGAAAACAGCCACCTCCCGTTTCGACGACGAGAACGAGCGATGCATAGGTTTAGGCGAATGCATAACTTGCAAAAGTTCGCCTCAATGCATGCCTCGCTCTACAATCATTTCAACGGAGACCGACACCTCAACAGCCGAGACAATTTCAAAGCTTACC
>CAKZYD010000272.1 GCA_937884085.1 uncultured Sphingomonadales bacterium
TTTATTTTGGTGGGGGTATTCCCATTTTGAAGCCTGGAGGGCGTTCACGGACGACGGGCCCCCTCCCAACCCTCCCCCAGACCGGGGGAGGGCTAGAGCAACATTTCCAAGGGCCAATAATGTGTTCGCGAAGGCCTAAAAAAGCACCGGCACCAGCAGGTAGCTTAGCGCGGTCAGCAGGAGTACCCCAATCAAGTTCAGCCGGATGCCGGCACGGGCCATGTTGGCGATGCTGACTTGGCCGCTTGCGAAAATGATGGCGTTGGGGCCCGTTGCCATCGGCAGCATGAAGGCGCAGCTGGCTGCCATGGCAACCGGAATGCTCAGGCTTACAGGGTCAGAGCCGGTGGCGACTGCGATGGCGCCTATGACCGGCATAATGGCAGATGCTGTTGCCACGTTCGATGATATCTCCGTAGCGAAAATCACAAAGGCTGTGAGGACGAGAATGACGAGCAGCGGCGAGAGCGTGGCGACGGCTGATAGCTCGTTTCCTAGCCAAGCTGCCAATCCGCTTGACGTGATAGCAGAGGCCAGAGACAGGCCGCCCCCAAACAGCAGGATAACGCCCCACGGAATATTTTGCGCTGTTGGCCAATCCAGCAGCTTCGTGTCTTTCAGCGGCCCTGCAGGCACAATAAAGAAGAGGATTGCGCCCGCTATCGCAATGAGCGGGTCAGACAAGCCTGCAAACAGCTGGATGCCGCCAATTTCTAGCGCGTTAAGAGGTTTGCGGATGATCCAAGCCACAGCGATGCAGGCAAAGACAATCAGAACGCGGCGCTCGGCAGTGGACATTCTGCCGAGTTTTGCCAAGGCGGCTTTCAGCGTGTCCAGGCCTTCTTCCGCATGGGGCGTTTCAAGACGAAATGCGAGCTTCGTGACCACAAACCAGGCGGCAGGCACCATGATGAGCGTGGCTGGGATGCCGATGCTCATCCATTCTGCGAAGCTGATTTCCCGGCCGGTTAAATCCGCAAGAAATCCTATGATGATGAGGTTGGTTGGGGTGCCAACCGGCGTCCCAAGCCCGCCAATCGACGATGCATAGGCAAGGCCCAGCAAGAGGGCGAGCGTGAATGGCGCGCCCTTGGCTTTGTCCGGCCCTAAAACAGCCGCAGCAACGGACATAGCAATGGGCGTCAGCATGATGGTCGTGGCTGAATTGGAAATCCACATGCTTAGGAAAGCAGCGGCCGCCATAAACCCACCGACCAGCATCGCTGGCCGGCTGCCGGCCCGGACCACGATGTTGAGCGCAATGCGTTCATGCAGGTTCCAGCGCTCAATCGACTTGGCGATGATGAAGCCGCCGAGGAGCAACATGACGATGGGACTTGCATAGGGGGATGCTGCTTCGCGCATACTGGTAATTCCAGCCAGGGGCAACACGACCATTGGGAGAAGCGACGTCACCGGAATCGGTAGCGCTTCCGTGACCCACCAGCACGCCATCAGCGCGACCAACGCGGCGACGGTCCAAGCATCTTGGCCAACGCCAGCCGGCGGACCGAAGAGCAGGAGGCCCCCGGCAATCAGAGCGCCGAGAACAAGACCTACATGTTGCGCTGGTCGAAGGTTTGGCGCGCTCTCAAGGGGGTTGGCGGGTTTGGTCAAGCCTTTTTAGGTCCGTTTGTGGTCCATCTATGGCTGCTTGTGTCACAAAGCTGTGGATGACGTCAAAGCATCAAAATCTCGTCATGTAGCCGTCATGTATTCGGCGTAAGTGCCGCAACATGTTGGGCGCTTTTATGAGGAGCGGTGCCTATGTTGATATTTCGCAGACTGCGTGCGCTTGCCAATGCCGTCCATCGTCTTGGGTGCGCAATATTCCTGTTGCTGATTGTTTTTGCGGTTCGTGGTCATTTTGGACGGCCTAGCCGCCAAGAGTCCAAAACAGCGCGTCAGGCGTCTGCTCAGTCGCCTACCGATGCAAAAGCTGCCCTTCACACTTAAGACGCTGCGGCCCCCGTTTTTTCCGTAGGCAAACGCCGCAGTCTTGGCTAGGCAAAGTGGCATGCATGCCCACCGGTTAAGGGACCCTATGACATCATCTTCATATTCCGCCTTGGCGACTGCTGTCACAAACGCACATAAGATCAGTTTGGAAGGCCTGTTTGCCGAAGATGCCAGCCGCCCTGAGCACTTTTCCTTTGAAGCGGCGGGGCTGTTTTTCGATTTTTCAAAGCTGCATGTAACGCGCGCAGTTTTGGACGCCGGAGTTGCTCTCGCGTCGGACATGGATTTTGACGCAGCGCGGCGTGCTCTCTTTTCAGGCGCCATTGTGAATACAACGGAGAGCCGGCCCGCAATCCATGCCGCCTTGCGTGGGGCAGGGGATAGCCTTCTGACTGACACGGCGCTGGCTGAGGAGGTCAAAGCTGCAGGGGCGGCTTTGAAGGCCTTCGCTGCAGCATTTGCGGCTGGCGAGATTAAGACGCCGGATGATGAAGCCTACACCTCCCTCATTCATCTCGGTATCGGCGGTTCAGCGCTTGGGCCTGAAATGCTGGTGGAGGTTTTTGGTTCATTGGGTTTGCCCAAGGCGATTGACGCGCATGTGGTGTCAAACATCGATGCGTCTGCGTTGGTGCCGGTTTTGGACCGCTGCGACCCTGAAAGAACGCTCGTTGTGTTGGCGTCTAAGTCATTCTCGACGGTTGAAACCTTGACCAATGCGGCGACCGTGGAAGCCTGGATGGCGGACGCGGGCGTTGAGCAGATACGCGCCCGGATGGTTGCCGTAACAGCCGCACCGCAAAAGGCTCGCGATTTTGGCCTTCCAGATGCGCAAATTCTTGCCTTTCCTGAATCGGTGGGTGGGCGCTATTCGGTTTGGTCTGCCGTAAGCGTGCCGGCGGTGCTTGCCTATGGGTATGACGCCTTTGCGGCGTTTTTTGACGGTGCAGCCGCAATGGATACGCATTTCAAAGACACAGCGCCGTCGGGCAATATCCCCTTTATGGCCGCCCTGATGGATTTGGCCTATGCCAATGCCCTCAAGGCTGACAGCCGCGCGACCTTTGCTTATGACGACCGGCTGGCCTTGCTACCAGCTTATCTGCAGCAGCTGGAAACCGAGAGTAACGGGAAGCACGTCACCGCATCGGGCGCGCCGTTGGATCTGATTTCCAGCCCCGTCGTGTGGGGCGGTGTCGGCACGGATGCGCAGCACGCGGTCTTTCAGCTCTTGCACCAAGGCTCGCACTTGGTGCCAACGGAGTTCATTGCAGCGTCTAAACCTGGGCATCCCCACGGCAATCATCATCAGCTGCTGCTCTCCAACTGCTTGGCGCAATCTGCTGCTTTGATGCGGGGGCGCTCTGTGGAGCAAGCCGCAGAGTTGCTGGGCACCACGCCAAGTGACCCGGTTGCCATCGCGAAATCGTTTCCCGGCAATCGCCCGTCGACCACCATTTTGATGGACCGTCTCACGCCGTCCGCCTTAGGTGCGCTTTTAGCCTTTTATGAGCATCGGGTGTTTGCGCTTGGCGTCCTGCTCGGCATCAACCCCTATGACCAAATGGGTGTGGAGCTGGGTAAGGAGATGGCGAAGGGCCTGGAAGCCTATCTCGCGCCAGATCCGCCGGCGCCGAGCCAGGCCCTGGATGCCTCGACCCGGGCGCTGCTAAAGAAGATACAAGGAGCCGCATAACGGCCTGAGTTGCAAAGCCCAAACGACATGTTACAGTTAAGCCAAGTCCGGATACGCCTTGCAGGGTGCGTATCTCAAAAAGAACAAACAAGGCTTGATACGATATGTCTGTGTATGCTGATGCGGTTCCTAGGTCTGGCGAGGAGAGCCAGTCGGGAGCGCGCCAACGCACTGCCGGGTTTCGCCGCAATCGGTTTCGTGGGACCCTAACCTTTTCCGCCCTTGATTTAGGGACAAACAATTGTCGGCTTTTGATTGCCAAGCCGCAGGGCGATAGCTTTCGCGTTATCGATGCCTTTTCCCGCGTTGTTCGCCTTGGCGAAGGGGTGGTTGAAACGGGGCGCTTATCCAAAGGCGCCATTTCCAGAACAATTGAAGCGCTTAAGGTCTGCGCTAACAAGATTTCCCGCCGCCGTGTCGCGCTGTCGCGCCATGTCGCGACCCAAGCCTGCCGGGTCGCAGAAAATTGCAGCGAATTTGTTGAGCGGGTGCATGATGAGACCGGCCTGGCGCTGGATATTATCTCGCCTGCTGAAGAAGCCCGTCTCGCAGTCCTCGGTTGCCAGACATTGCTGCGCCGCCGGGCAGCGGATGCCATCGTGTTTGATATTGGCGGCGGCAGTACCGAAGTCATTCACGTGCGTCAGCATGAAGGCGGCGAGGTCACCATCGGGGCCTGGGTCAGCCTGCCCTATGGTGTCGTCAACTTATCGGAAGAGTTTGGCACCGGCGCAATCGGGTGCAGCGTCTATGACAATATGGTCGCCCTCGTGACCAAGGAGCTGCAAGCCTTTAAGGCGCGGTGCCCGGATGATTTGGGCCAAGACGAAGAGCATTTTAAATTGCATGGTACCACGGGCACGGTCACGACCCTCGCCAGCGTGCAGCTTGGCCATGAGCGCTATGACCGAAACGTCGTTGACGGCTCTTGGCACGAATGCGGCAAGACCAGAGATATTTCCCGACAGCTTGCCGAGCTGTCGATTGAAGAGCGCGCCAGTTGGCCCTGCATCGGCCAGGAGAGGGCGGATTTGGTGGTCGCTGGCTGTGCCATTCTGGATGCCATTTTGGCGCATTGGCCGGTGGACCGCTTGCGTGTAGCGGACCGGGGAATCCGCGAAGGCATTTTGCGCACGTTGATGCAGCAGCCG
Organism: uncultured Sphingomonadales bacterium; assembly: GCA_937884085.1. Classification (GTDB taxonomy): domain Bacteria; phylum Pseudomonadota; class Alphaproteobacteria; order Sphingomonadales; family CAKZYD01; genus CAKZYD01. Next base: position 4,807 of record CAKZYD010000272.1, read on the forward strand.
CTGCGCTAGGCTATGGCAAAGAAAAAATCCTCCTCCAGCGCCGTCACCGGACGGACGCGTGGGCCAAAGGTCCGCGTGAAAACAGCGCGCGGGCGCAAGCTATCGTCAACGCGCTGGCTGGAGCGCCAACTCAACGATCCCTATGTGGCTGAAGCGCGCCGACTTGGCTACCGGTCGAGGGCAACTTTCAAGCTCATCGATTTGGATGAGCAGTTTGAGCTTTTGAAATCGGCAAAGCGCATTGTTGATTTGGGCGCCGCGCCAGGCGGTTGGTCAGCCTATGTGGCGCAGAGAAATCCAGGTGCGGAAATCGTTGCCATTGACCTGCTTGAGATTGAGCCGATTGCAGATGTCCAATTCAAGCAAATGGACTTCATGGCACCCGGCGCTGATGATGTGGTGAAAGCCATGCTCGGCGGCCCGGTTGATTTGGTTCTGTCTGATTTAGCGCCATCAACGACGGGTCATAAATCAACCGACGCCCTGCGCACGATGGCGCTTTGTGAGGCAGCCTTTCTGTTTGCGTGCGATACGCTGCGTCCTGCCGGCAACTTTGTCGCTAAAGTCCAGCGTGGCGGGACAGACCATGAGCTCCTGGTACAAATGCGCAAGGCCTTTAAGACTGTAAAGCATGTCAAACCGCCAAGTTCGCGGTCAGACTCCTCTGAATGGTTCGTCGTCGCGCTCGGCTTTCGCCGCTAGCGGCATTTTCTCTCCTTTCCTTAAGGATTTGTCCATGCCATAAGGCGCTGCAATCAACGCGCAAAGCAGGATTGCACTTATGGACTTCGCCCCCGATTTACCTGTCGGTTTAACCTTCGATGATGTCCTTCTGATTCCAGGCGAATCCAACGTACTCCCGGCACAAACCAAGCTCGCGACCCAAATCACCAAGTCAATCTCGCTGAACATCCCGCTGCTCTCGGCAGCCATGGACACTGTGACCGAAGCGGACATGGCCATCGCCATGGCGCAATCGGGCGGGATTGGCGTGCTCCACCGCAACAATGACCCTGAAGAGCAAGTCGAAATGGTGCGCCAGGTGAAACGCTTTGAGGCCGGCATGGTGGTGAACCCCATCACCATGGGCCCTGAGGAGACGCTTAGAGAAGCGCTCGATCTTATGATGCGGCATAAAATCAGTGGTATTCCGGTTGTTGAAAACAGCCAAACTGGTCTGCCTGGCAAGCTCATCGGCATCCTCACAAACCGCGATGTCCGCTTTGCCGAGCAAATGGACCAACCCGTCAAAGAACTGATGACCAAAGAGAATTTGGCCACTGTCACTGCGGGCGTCAGCCAAGAGGAAGCCCGCCGCATGCTGCACCAGCGGCGCATTGAGAAGCTCATTGTGGTGGATGACACCTACCGCTGTATCGGTCTCATCACCGTGAAAGATATCGAAAAGGCGGTCGCCTATCCCGATGCCACAAAAGACAGCGTTGGCCGCCTGCGCGTCGCGGCTGCAACCACTGTGGGGGATGACGGTCAGGCCCGCTCTGAAGCGCTGATTGATGCGGAAACAGACGTTTTGATTTTGGATACAGCGCACGGCCATTCCGCGCGCGTCGGCGAAGCGCTGCGGCGTATCAAGCAGCAATCCAATTCCGTGCAGGTGATTGCCGGCAACGTCGCTACTGGCGATGCTGCCAAGGCGCTGATGGATGCAGGCGCGGATGGCATCAAAGTGGGCATCGGCCCCGGTTCCATTTGCACAACGCGCGTTGTGGCGGGCGTGGGCGTCCCGCAGCTCAGCGCGGTCCAAAACGCCGTCGCTGCGTGCCGCGAGGCCGGCGTTCCCGTGATTGCCGATGGCGGTATCCGCACGTCCGGCGATGTGGCCAAAGCCGTTGCCGCCGGCGCCTCGGCCGCCATGATGGGCTCTGTTTTAGCGGGCACCACCGAAGCACCCGGCGAGGTATTCTTGTACCAAGGCCGCAGCTATAAATCCTATCGCGGCATGGGCTCTGTCGGCGCGATGGCGCGCGGCTCAGCGGACCGATATTTCCAAGAAGACATTCAAGACACCATGAAATTGGTGCCGGAAGGCATAGAAGGCCAAGTGCCTTTCAAAGGCCCGGTGACGGATGTCATTCACCAGATGGTGGGCGGGCTGCGGGCCGCCATGGGCTATGTCGGCGCGCAAGACATTCTAGCGATGCATAAAAAAGCGCAATTCATCCGCATCACAAACGCTGGCCTGCGGGAAAGCCATGTTCATGACGTGGCCATTACCCGCGAAAGCCCGAATTACCCGTCTAATCGATAAACCACGTGACACCTGGCGCCCATTTGCAGGCGGCGATTGAACTTCTAGGCCTGATTGATGAAAGCAATCGCACAAAAGGCCAGACCAGCGCTGCTATTCTAAAGAGCTATTTCAAAACGCGGCGCTATGCTGGTAGCCGGGACCGGCGCGCCATTCGCTCGCTCGTTTTTGATATCCTGCGCGATTGGGAGCGCTGCCTGTGGCTTGTCCATGCCGCCGATATGCCATCTCAGCCCCGCAATCTGGCCATTGCCTATGCGGCAGCGCAGTCAGAAAGCACGTTTAGCGGCTTTGGCGCAGACCGCTACAGCCCACCTGCGCTTGCGATGGAAGAGCTCGCGGCGGTTGGCAAAATGCAGCAGGCCTTGCCGAATACGCCGCGCCACGCGGCTCTCAATGTCCCAGAAGACCTCTATACCCTGCTGGAGGCACGGTATGGCGATGACACGCCGGCGCTTGCAGCGTCGCTTAATACCCGCGCGCCTATTATGCTTCGCCTCAACACCCCTCAAGCGGACAACGAAAGTCTTGCGACCAGCCTTGCCTCCCAAAACTTAGAAGCACGCGGCGCAGCATTTTTGCCCAATGCCGTGCAGATTGAAGACGCAAATGATGTTCAGACCTTAGCGTGCGTTCAGGATGGTTTGGCCGAAGTGCAAGATGAAGCCAGTCAGCTTTGTGCCGCAAGCGTCAACCCGCCGCCAGGGGGGCTGGTCATTGACCTTTGTGCTGGTGCGGGCGGCAAAGCGCTGGCTATTGCTAGTCGACACCCGAAGGTGCGCATCCTAGCGTGCGATATCTCTAAGAAACGCTTGGCCGAATTGGCAAAAAGAGCGGAGCGCGCTGGTGCACGCAATATCACAACCGTGCTGTTGCCTGCGGATTATCCAGCGCAGGCTTGCCCTGAGCTTGATGCCATAGCAGGAGAGGCGCATTGGGCCTTGGTCGATGCACCCTGCAGCTCCAGCGGAACATGGCGCCGGCGTCCGGAGGTGCGGTTCCGCTATAGCGCTGCTGATATTGAGACTCTTGCCGCTTTGCAGAGCCGTTTGCTGGCCGCTGCCTCTACATTGGTCCGCGCTGGCGGCAAGGTGACATATGCGTCTTGTTCCCTCCTGCCGCAGGAAGGCGAACAGCGCATGGAGGCCTTTTTGGGGGAAACCAAGGGGTTTGAGGCCGTGGATTATCAGTCACTGCTGCGGCCAAATGCCAAAAAAATGCCTGAGACGCTTTCCAATATTAAGGAATGGCTGTTATTGTCGCCTCACACTCACGGATGTGACGGCTTTTTTTGCGCGACGGTCAGGCGCATTTGAGGTTCGTCTTTTGCAGATTTTGGATTGTTTATGAGAAGTTTTGCTGTCTTATTTGCCGCTGCGGCGCTCTTGCCGACACAGGGGCTCGCCAAGCCACCGGCACAGCTGGCGGAGCAGATTCTGTCTGAAGCAGCCAAAATTGAGAAAAGTGGCGACCTTGAAGGCGCCGCCCGGCTCTACGAAACAGCAATTATTGCTGACCCGGCGAGCGCCGAGGCGTATGTCGGGCTTGGAAAGACCCAGGCAGCGCTCGATCGGCCAAAGGCTGCAAAGCGATATTTTGCAACGGCAGTTAAAATCGACCCCAACAATCTGACCGCTTTGGAAGCCCAGTCTGTTCACCTTATTGGCCTTGGTGACCTGATGGCGGCAGAAAAGAATATCAATCGCTTGAAGCGGCTGTGTGTGAATGGCTGTGAGGCACTTTCGAGCGTTCTAAAATCCTATGATTCAGCGCTTGAGGAAACACGCACCCGTGTGCTTGGCAAAGGTGCAGACGGCAGATAGGCCGCACGCAGCTCCCTTCAAAACCGCTGCCTTTTTTTCAACAGTCGGCGGTTGTTACCAGTATTGAAAGTCAATTGCAGCCTCCTGGCTAGGGCGGGATGTCACAGGTGGCCTGTTAACACTTTTGAAAGCGAGACGAAGCACCACATTCCTGCGCAGGAAAAGCATCGTTAATGATGAAAAATATCTATTTTTGTAAGCAATTGATTTAAGTCACAAATCCGGAAAATCAGTTTACCTAATAGTTATGAGCAGGCTATACGCTCGCGAAGAGGTTACATTAGTAATGGTTGCGCTCAGTTTGAGTGCGCCTAAACGGGAACGGTCATGAAATTCCAGCCCTATTTCGATGCGGCGGTGGCGCAGATTAAAGCGGAAAATCGCTATCGCGTCTTTGCTGACCTAGAGCGGCAGGTTGGCCAGTTTCCGAAAGCCACCTTTAGGAAAAATGGCGCCGCGAAAGACGTCACTGTTTGGTGCTCGAATGACTATTTGGGCATGGGCCAACATCCAGATGTTTTGACGGCCCTCTGCAACACCGCCCGCAATACCGGGTCTGGCGCGGGCGGCACCCGCAATATCAGTGGCACGAGCCACCCGCTTGTGTCTTTGGAAAATGAGCTTGCCGACCTGCATCACAAGGAAAGCGCGTTGGTCTTTACCTCTGGCTTTGTATCTAACGAAGCATCCCTATCGACCATCGGCAAGCTTTTGCCCAACTGTCTCATCCTCTCTGATGAACTCAATCATGCGTCGATGATTGAAGGCATTCGCCGCGCTGGTTGCGAAAAGAAGCTCTTTCGCCATAACGACCTGGCGCATTTAGAGGAACTCTTGAAGGCGGCCGATCATGACCGTCCGAAACTGATTGCTTTTGAATCGGTGTATTCCATGGATGGTGACATCGCGCCCATCGAAGCGATTGCCGATCTTGCAGACCAGTATAATGCGCTAACTTACATTGATGAAGTTCACGCTGTTGGCATGTATGGCCCCCGAGGCGGCGGCATGACTGACGCACTGGGTCTATCGCACCGCATTGATGTAGTTGAAGGCACCCTCGCAAAAGCCTTTGGGACGCTCGGCGGCTATATCGCGAGCAGCGAGGCTCTTGTCGATGCTATCCGCTCTTATGCGCCCGGGTTTATATTCACAACTGCCTTGCCACCGGCGGTTACCGCCGCAGCAACAGCATCTATTCGCCATTTGAAAGCGTCGCAGGTCGAGCGCGATGGCCAGCAACGGCAGGTCGCCAGCACCATCAAGGCACTGACGGATGCAGGTTTGCCGGTGATGCCGACGCAGACGCATATTGTGCCAGTGTGGGTGGGCGACCCCATGCTGTGTAAGGCGGCCAGTGACCGCCTCTTGGAAGTGCACGACATCTACATCCAGCCAATCAACTACCCCACAGTGCCGCGCGGCACGGAGCGGTTGAGGATTACGCCGACACCCTTCCACTCAGAAACGCTGATTGCCGAGCTTTGCGATGCAATGTTGGAAGTGTGGGCCCATCTCGGCATCGACCGTGCAGACGAGCCGGTGCGGGATGACTTTGTCGCTAACCGTCAGCGTATTGCTATTCATCGCGCTGGCGGCTAGCTGCGAGCGCGGGTCCTCCATAATTCTCCCAAATTTTTCGTATCTTGTAGCGAAGGGTTAACGCCTCTCGCTGCGTAAGGGGTTTGAAGGCCAATACCTCGACACAAAAATTTTGGAGACTATTCAATGCGGAAATCAATGTTTGTGGCCCTTTTGAGCGCCAGTGCAATCCTGTTTACGGGAACGACAAGTGTTTTAGCAGCCCAAGGAAAGCGCGGTCCGAGCTTTGAACGCATGCTCAGCGAGCTTGATGCCGACCAGTCTGGCAGCCTGAGCTATGCCGAGTTTGCCAAGCGCGGCGATGATCGTTTCGCAGCAACGGATACAAATGGCGATGGCCTGCTGACCGCCGAAGAGCGTGATGCGGCAAAAGAAGCTTTTAAAGAGCAGCGAGGCGAAAAAGCCGGCCGTGCTGCCAAGGCAGCCAAAAAAGGCGGCCGCGGCGCTGCTATGCTAGACCGCGTCGACACAGACCAGGATGGGTCAATCTCCCTGGCAGAACACAATGCAGCGCAGGAGGCACGCTTTGCTGCACTTGATGGCGATGGCGATGGGTCCGTCACTGAAGACGAATTCAAGGCCCAAATCGCCGAGCGGCGGGCAAAATTTAAAGAAATGCGCTCCCAATAGCTGGCCTAGGCCAACAGCATGGAGGCTGGCCCCCTACAGTCTCCATGCTTTCTTCTTCAGCTCATTGCTACCCCCCGGCCTGGCGTCCATCTCCTAAGAGACTGTGGAGCGAGGAGGCATTTTGCCCAAGCATTTTTTCTTCGTAAATCACAAGCGCTTCCAATACGCGCTGGACATAATTGCGGGTCTCCGAATAGGGGATTAACTCCACCCAATCGACGGCATCTGTGCCTCTGTCTGACGGCTTGCCATAGTCTTTGACCCATCGCGCGACTGCGTTTTCCCCGGCATTATATCCCGCCACCATAAGCGGTTTTGCATCGCTAAAGGTCAGGCCTAGGAAATCCAGATAGTGCCTGGATAGGCGCATATTATATTCCGGGTCTTCGGTGAGGGCGGCAAAGCGATATTTCATGTTATTTTCGCGCGCAATACGCCGCGCCGTTGCTGGCATGAGCTGCATCAGCCCGCGTGCACCGGCGCGGGAGACGACGGTTGGGTTAAAAGCGCTTTCCTGCCGTGCCACCGCGTGCATAAGGGGCGCGATAGACCGCAACTGCGTTGGCAGCGCAATCGTCGGATAGCCTGCGTCGCGATAGACAATGCCCCGCGCCTCAAGTTTTTTGGCGACTTTAAGCGGCAGGTCTGGCCGGCCTAGGTCTGCGCCTAAGCGCGCCAGCAGATAGACCTCCTCTGGCCTTTCCTGTTTCACAGCCAGGTCGGCCAGAAACACACCGGCCATATCGTCCCGTCCAGCTTCTTGCAGAAGGCGAATATCGACGACGGTCTGCTGCGAGAGGAGGCTTTGATAGAGGGTATCGGCTTCTTCCGGCATGATGTCGCCCACCGTCAGCGTGAGCACGTCTGGCGCCTGGTCCAGCATCTCAGAGGCTAGCCGCCCATAGTAGCGATGCGGCATGCGCGCGGCGCGTCTGAGCCAGTATTTGGCGAGCTCTTCATCGCCTAACGCCAGGGCCGTTCGGCCCAGCCAATAAGCGCCGCGTGTCCGGCTCACAGGCGTCGTCACATTGGCGAACACTTTCTGAAAATGGCCATAGGCCAATTCAGGCCGATTGATGAACCGTAGCGCCAGCCAGCCGGCTGTCCATTCCGCTTCTGCATAGGCAATGCGGACTTTATCGGGGGCGGCGTCGCCTGCCATATCTTTGGCTTTTAGATTGTGATTGGCGCTGAGGCGATATGCGGTTTCAAAATCACCGTCCTTGATGAGACGGCGGGCCCAAAAGTGCCGCTCTCGCCACAGCCGTTGGGGCCTTACCAGCGCCATGGCATCCAAATCGTCCGTCAGCAGCGCAATGGCCTTGTCCCGCAGGTTTTTCTTCCGCCGCCAGTAGGCCCGGTCCAGGATTAAGGACGTATCGCTTTGCAAATCAGCGGGGACGGCCTCGACACTGCGGTCAACGCCTGCTTGAAATCCCCGCAAATCGAGACGCGCTTGTAACAAAGCGGTTTCCTTGGGCGGCAGGCGTTTGAGCATACGGCGCGCCGCACTATAGCCCTCATAAGCCATCAAGAATCTGGCGCGGATAAGGTGGTCTTGGGGGGTAAGCAGAGTGGCGTACTGCGCGAGAAACAAATCCTCTTGCGTAAAGTCCAGCCAAGCGCGGCGCCAACCTGTCCTCAGTAAGTCAGCTTGTGACTGCGGTGAGGCGCCGAGCACAATGCGCGCATCGGCAAGCAGCAGCTGTCCTTTGCCAGTGACTGGCGGCGCACTGTCAAACCAAGCCAGACGTACATCGGCAGGGTCGGTGAAAGTCAAGGCTGCTTCCATGCGGCGCTGGGTGGTCAGCTCGCGCGGCAATCCCTCTAGCCCTTGGGCATTGGCAACATATGCCGCGGGCGATTGACTTTTGAAGCGGTTCTCTTGAACAGCAATCCAGCTATGCAAACGCGCAAAATGGGATGAATATTGTGAGGTCCGCAGGGCCTTCGGCAGCCTTGCCTTGGCCGCGTCGGGTTTCTTTAAATACCCGGTTGCGGCTTTGGTTTCGTTCTTTGTCAGCAGGTTAGGGAGCGGCTCCGCCTGTCCGGTCGTCGCCGGCGCGGCGCTCATTACAAATGCCAGAAAAATGCCGTATGAACTTCTACTCACTGCAAAAAAATAGGCTTCTCTAATTGAATATACCCTGAACCAACCCCAGCTTTTGTGTCAAAGCAAGCAACAACTGCAAAGATGCGCCGAAATACCCGCGGGTTGCGGTTGCACGTTACCAAAACCGGCGTTACCTGTAGCGCCCGTTTAGAAAACCAGACAAAAGAAGCAATTCCATGGCAAATCAATTGCACATTTTCGGCAGCATCACCGCCTTGGTGACGCCGTTTAAGGATGGTGCTGTTGATGATGACGCGCTGCGTGGTTTTGTAAAATGGCAAATAGCAGAGGGCACCAACGGACTGGTTCCCGTTGGGACGACGGGGGAATCGCCGACGCTGTCGCACACAGAGCATAGGGCGGTCACGGAAGCCGTTATCGAGGCTGCCGCTGGCGCTGTTCCAGTCATTGCTGGATGTGGGTCCAATAGCACGGCGGAAGCCATTGATTTGATGCGCCATGCCGAAACAGCGCGCGCCGATGCGGCGCTTATTGTATGTCCCTATTATAATAAGCCCAGTCAGCAAGGGCTATACGACCATTTCAAAGCGCTGGCTGACGCCAGCAGCCTGCCGATTGTGATTTACAATATTCCCGGCCGGTCCATTGTCGACATGCAGCCGGATACTATGGCCAAGCTGGCGGAAATCAGCACGGTTATTGGTGTAAAGGATGCGACCGGCGATGCAGGCCGGGTGTCTGCCACCCGCGCCGCCTGCGGCCCAGACTTTATTCAGCTATCCGGTAATGATGATATGACGCTTGGGATGATGGCAATGGGCGCACATGGCGCTATTTCCGTCACGTCAAATGTTGCCCCAGCGCTATGCGCACAGTTCCAAAAGCTGGTCCGGGATGGGGCATTCTCAGCGGCGCTTGAGGTGCAAGATAAGCTCTATCCGCTGCACCGGGATTTATTTTGTGAACCGAGCCCAGCACCGGCCAAATATGGACTGTCTCTGCTTGGGCAATGCCAAGCCGATGTGCGGTTGCCGATTACGCCGCTCACTGACGCGGGTAAGGCAAAGATAAAGGCGGCAATGGCGGTTGCTGGCCTTCTATAAGGGCGTACTGACGGCTCTATGTCACAACAAGATAAACGCAAACAAACCGGCGGTCTGCCAGCCAGGGTGGTTGCTGAAAACCGCAAAGCCAGACATGACTATAGCTTTGAGGACATGTTTGAGGCTGGCATTGCGCTGCAAGGCACGGAGGTAAAGTCTCTTCGCTTTGGCAAGGGCAATATTGCAGAAGCCTATGCAGAAATCCGCGGCGGCGAAGCATGGCTTGTGAACGCGCATATCCCCGAGTTCAGCCACGGCAATCGGCACAATCATGAGCCAACCCGCCCTCGCAAGCTGCTGCTCCACAAACGCGAGATAAATCGCCTTGGCGGAGCCGTGCAGCGTAAGGGCATGACGCTGGTACCGACTAAGCTTTATTTCGACGCGCGCGGCCGCGTGAAGCTTGAGCTTGCCCTCGCGAAAGGCAAACAAGCCCATGACAAGCGCCAAGCGATAAAAGAGCGAGATTGGGCGCGGCAAAAGTCACGATTGATGAAAGACTATGGTTAGCCGCGCCTTCAGTTGCAGGGGTCAAGCCCGCAGCTGTCTTAAGGGCGCACCTTAAATTTTTGAATCTAAACCATTTCTGTTGCCCTCCTGCAACAGCCTGCCCTTGATTCCGTCATAATTCATGCGCACATGGGCGCCATGAAAAATGCCTTCAAATTTCTTGCCGGGCTTGGGACAGTCACCTTCGCCTATTTTTTGTTGCCATCACTCTTATCGGCGCAAGCTTCGGATGACGTCCTGTGCGTTGCAAAGGACGCCGATCTCTATCTCTCACAGGGCGCGTATAGCGAGGCCTGGGCTGTGGCGCAGGGTTGTATTCAGGCGGATACTGCGACCGCTGATATTTATGTGACTGCCGCAAAAGCAGCCTTGTCGCGAGTAAAATTAGTGCCGCTGCTGTCCAAAAAGAAATGGGCAAAGCGCGGCCGGTTGTCCTATCGCGCGGCCCTTGCTGCAGACTCGATGCATCCAGAAGCGTTGCTAGGCCTAGCCACACTGGCACTGCGCGCGCCAGATGATTTTGGCGGCGGCCAAGCGGCTTATATGGATTACCAAGCCCGTCTATTGGCTGCGTCTCCCGCCCACGCCTTGCTGCTCGAAGCGCGCCAAGCCTTTGCTCAAGGCAAGCCCTCTGCCGTTGATACCTATGAAATCGCGCTCTTGCAGTTGCCAGACGATGTGTTCCTCGCAGAGTATCTGAAGGCTGCTCGGCAGTTTGGCGCCAACAACCAAGCTTATAGCTTTTTGCAGGCTAGCTTTGACGTTAGTGGCTGCGCTAGCTTTTATGAGGCCAATCTCGCTCTACAGAGTGGTCAATCCACTGTGACTGTTCTCGATGCCTATAGTGCATTCATTGCGTCAGGTGAGACCCATTGCAATCGTCAGCCAGTGTTGGGTGCGGCTTTAGAAGCAGCAATCACTCTTGCGCGCGAAGCGGAAGATGCTCGGCTTGACTTGCTGGAAGAGACTCTAGCAGCGCTGCAACAAGAAAAAGATCGCCAAGAGCACTCGCGCTAGCCCCTGAAAGAGGCCGGCGTGTATGCGCCACTGGTCGCAAGGTTAGGCGGGCATTAGAAATTCTGGCCCAAAAAAACGTTGCCGGAATGCTGTTGCCTCATTATCTCCTTAGCGAAGATTATTTGCGATCTATTCTCATGAAGAGCGTTGTTATGACTGCATTGACCGCTGAGGCCGCGACCACCGTCCTTGAACCTATTAATGAAGATGCGCTGCCGAAATCAGTGACCTGCGAAACGGTGCTGTCTGTGCATCATTGGACGGATACGTTGTTCCATTTCCGTATCACGCGTCCCGCCGCTTTCCGGTTTCGCTCCGGCGAGTTTGTGATGATTGGGCTGATGAAAGCGGGTAAGCCGCTTTTGCGGGCCTATTCGGTAGCAAGCCCATCATGGGATGAAGAGCTAGAGTTCTTTTCCATCAAGGTTGAGAACGGGCCTTTGACGTCCATGCTTCAAACCATTCAACCCGGCGATAAAATCCTACTTGGGCGCAAGCCGACTGGGACGCTTGTCCATGATGCACTAACGCCAGCAAAACGCCTTTATATGTTCTCCACAGGTACAGGAATTGCGCCTTTTGTGAGCATCATTCGCGATCCTGAAACGTACGAAAAGTTTGACGACGTTATTCTTACTCATACCTGTCGCCAAAAGGCGGAACTGGACTATGGTAAGAAGATTGTTGCCGAAGTGCTTGATGACCCTTTGGTAGGTGAAATCGCAAATGGCAAGCTTCGTCATTTCACCAGCCTAACCCGTGAGGAGTATCCGGTTACCGGCCGCATCACCACGCTTATTGAAAACGGCGAGCTGTTTAAGCATTTGGGCGTTGAACCGCTCAACAAAGAGACCGACCGAGTGATGATTTGCGGGTCTATGGCGATGCTGAACGACACCAAAGATCTTGTAGAAGGTTTTGGGTTGGAGGAAGGCTCTAACGCAGCGCCCGCAGATTTCGTGGTTGAACGCGCTTTTGTCGGCTAATGCTGGTTTGACCGCTCTTTTACGCCAATAAACCAATTTTTTAGCAAAATCCCGCAGTCTCGAACGCTGTTGGGCAGCGTGAGGCTTGCCCTTTAGGCGGTACCTTAGACCTGAGGGTCTTGGTCTTATGCGCGGAAGAAGACGTTCGGGATGCGAAGCTTAACCAACAAGACGTTGGTCCTCCTGTGTTCAGGCGGCTTAGGAGCTGCCCTGCTGTGCGCCGTTGCGGTCTTTTTCATCACCAATCACGATGAACGCCAGCAGTCCCTGGGGTCTGTCGTGCGCTATGCTGAATTGATCGCATCGCGGGAAGCCACACGGCTGCAGCGTGTGGAAAATGAAATCGAAAAGACCCACCAGCAGTTTCTCACTAGCGCCAACGCCTTCGCGTCGGATGCACCGCTCAGTGCCGCGGATAATGAGGTGTTTGAACTCCTCTTTCCTATCGCGCCAGACGGCACTCGGCGCAGCATTGATGCGCTCTTCGATGGCATGGTTCTCCCGAATGGGGACTATGTCTATGGCTTTAGCGCCTATATTCGCGACGGTTCTGGGATAACCAATCAGCGCAAGCGCATGCTCTTGTCGGCATTTCACACCATGAAGAAGCAAGCTTCCGGCGCTGATGACGCGATCGACAATCTCTTTTACGCTACAAACACAACCGAAATCTTGGCCTTCGCACCGTTCTTTCCGGAGGCCATGCTGTTTTACCGTCGCTATGCGCCGCCGGGCATCAATGTGATGGAACGTGGATTTGTGTTTCCACTGCGGGGCTCCTTTCTCGAAAACCGGGCTGTTGCGTGTGGCGACCTTATTCGCATCGGTCAGGGTCGCGCAAATGGGGACCCGTCAATCACCTGCCAGATCCCTTTCTATACAAATGGGGAACCGACAGGCGTGATAGGCAAGGTTCTCACACCCTCTGCGCTCTACGGCAGCCAATATCGCCACGCCGTGCCAGAATTCGATGTCTTCCTCCTGTCGCGCAACGACATTTACCTCACCAAACCGCAGCAGGCCCTTACAGAGCAGGTTAATGTTATCGGCCAACCCAGCACTGTTATGGAGGCGCTTTCCGCGAATTGGCTCGACCGGGTGCTGGAGGCGCCAGGAAAGACGCCAGACTCTTTAGTCAGTAACGATGGCCGGATCTTTGGGGTTGTGCGTACGTTGCCGGTCACGGGCTGGAAGGTGGTGGCTGGGTATTCCTCCGCCGATGCCATTTTTGAAGCCTTTGAAGCCGCCAGCCGTGTCCTGTTTGCTGGCGGTCTAATGACCGTTATCGTTGCCCTCCTGGTGTCCTTATCCCTGCGACATGGCGTGAGCCGACCCTTGAACGCACTATCCGCGCAATCGCGCAGGGTGGCGGACGCGCTGTCTAAAGACGCCGATATCGTGAACGCCATGACGGATTTACCGACACACCGCAAGGATGAGATTGGCGCCCTTTCGCGAAACTTTGAAGCGCTCGGCAACACTGCATTGGAAGCGCGCAACGGTCTTAAAGACATTGTTTCATCACGGACAGCTATGCTGACCTCGCAAACCCGCGCCGCGCACGAAGCTCATGCGGAAAAGGCGGAGCTCATAACCAAAATGAGCCACGGTCTAAGGACGCCATTAAATGCCGTCATTGGATTTGCTGAGCTGCTGCAAACAGACCTTCCAGGCGACATGCCAAAGCAAAAGCGCCAGCAACTCGAGCTGTTGCGCGACAACGCATGTCACATGAGCGCGCTGCTCGATGAGGTGTTCGATACACCGCGGCCGAGTGAGGATTTAGAAGACGAGGGCGATGCCTCGCCGCAATCAAAGCCAGGCAGAATCGCGACAGACGAGGTCTAAGCCGCTTTCTGGTTTGCTTTTTCTTGCGCGAACCCTTGGCGTAGGGCCTTAAATTTGCCCATCACATGGTCGGCCCAATAGTGCACATCCCAGGTTTCCACGTTTTTGCGAAGCCGGTCCATCCGTGCGCGGCGCTCGTCCAAAGGCATATCCAGCGCTAAGTCAATCGCACGGTCCATGTCGTCATGGGAGTAAGGATTGGTCATGACCGCATCTGGTAGCTCGGCAGCGGCGCCGGCAAACTCTGACAGGACAAGCGCGCCGGGTTCGCCGTTCTGTGCCGCAACGAACTCTTTCGCGACCAGATTGAGGCCATCGCGCAGAGGCGGGGTCCAGCACACATCCGCGGCCCGGTAATAGCAGACCAGCTCTTTGAACGGCACAGGACGCGTAGAGAGCATGATGGGGGTCCATGTGAGGTTACCGTGCTTTCCATTCACTGCGCCAACCAAGCGTTCCACTTCCTCCTGCGCATTGCGATAGGCGTCTGTATTCATGGCAGGCGCCACGCAAACGAGGAACAGCTTGATTTTACTCTTGAGCTCTGGTCGCCGGGTTAACAGGCGGTCATAGCCTTCAAGGAGCTGTTTGGAGCCTTTCACATAATCAACGCGGCCTACCGAGACGAGGAGCTTCTGGTTCCCAATTTCATTGCGGATTTCGAATACTTTTTGTCCGGCATCAAAATCAGACAGATGTTCATTGATCATGCGCGGATTTGTGCCGATGGGCCATGCATCAAGCGTAATCGTGCGACCTTGATGATGGATGTTTTGGACGACTGTGGGCTCCGAGAGGGCCGCCCCTTGGTCAACAAACGGCGCTCCGACTTTCACGCGCTCACCCAGCTCAACACCGCGCAGTGCCCGCGCAACGCCTGCGAAGTTTTCCGCATAGCGTGGGATATGAAAGCCAAGCAAATCGCAGCACAGCAGGCTGTCGACGATCTCTTCGCGCCACGGCAGGATGTTGAAAACATCTGCGCTTGGGAAGGGCGTGTGATGGAAAAAGGCAATCCGGGCGTCAGGCTTTTTTTGCCGAATGTAAGATGGCACCAGCCACAGATTATAATCATGCACCCAGATGATCGCGTCGTCGGCGGCTTGCTCTATGGCGGCATCGGCGAATTGCTTGTTGACCTGGCGGAAGGTCTCCCAATCCACCGCATCATAGTTAAACATCCATGGGAAGGAATGCAGGATTGGCCACAGCGCCTCTTTTGAGGTGATGTGATAGAAGGATTTGACCTGCTTTGCGGTCATCGGAATGCGGAAGACTTCATATTGGCCGAAGGAATCGTCGATTTCGATACGCTGGTCGAAGTTCGCAACGCCTTCCTGTTCGGATTGTTTCCAGGCAATCCAGCAGCCCTTATCAACAGAGCCAAAAAAACCTTTCAGCGCAGGCACCACGCCGTTGGGGCTTTTGTTTTCGCGGAACTCGATTTTGCCATCCACGTCCACCTCTTCATAGGGTTGGCGGTGATAGACAATCCCCAGCGAGGAATTGGTCATGGGTTTAGCTCCAGCTGAAAATGCATGTCGAAATGGGTGAGGGCTTCTAGGATGCCTGCCGCGCCAGGGGCGCTGGCCTTTAGAATATTTGGGGTGTCCGGCAGGGCGGCGTCTAGGTCTGGCTCACGGTTGCCCACCGCTACGCTTTTGAGGCCCGTATTGAAGAGAGAGAGGTCATTGAGCGTGTCGCCTGCCGCGAGAACGCGGACGTGCTCAAGCCCGAAGGTCTCAATCACCCGCAGCAGCGTTGGCCCTTTTTGAATGCCGCGTGGGAGAACATCAAAATAGGTGTCGTCCGACACGATGGCATCATAGCCAGCGGCTTCGACCGCGCCCTTGGCTTCATAGGCCTTGCCTCTGTCGGAGATGAAGTAAGACCGGCGGCGACCGCCAAACACATCTTGGAGGGTGAGATGGTGATCGTGATCTTTTAGGATATCTTGCGCAGCGGCATCACCCGGCCAATGTCCGTCAATCCAATCTTCTAGGGCAGCGACGGGCTCGAAACTGTCGCCATCCAAAACGGAAGTCCCCACATCGGCGATGATGAGCTTCGGGCGCGGAATGCCCTCATCTTCAATAAGTGTTTTGATGTGGGCTTTGTCTCGGCCTGTGACGAAGATCAGCGCGGTGTGTGTCTGGCCGGCGAGGTAGCTGTAGAGATTTTCGCGGTCTTGATCGCTGCCACCTAGGAATGTTCCATCCAAGTCGGTTGCTAGAATAACCTTTGCCGCTTTGAGCGTATCAATAAGCTGGCGCTGGTGCGGAAGGAGCATAACGAAGGAGTGGGCGGACCTTTCAAGCCGGAGTTTTGCTGCAATGCAACAAATATAGCCCCAACTTTAAGATTTGGCAAATGGACGCACCCGGCCAAGGAAGCTTTGATGCGGCGGCAAATGGATGACGTGACTGCGCAGCGCGCCCGTCAAACCATCAAAGGGAAGGGGCTCCACGTCTTCAAATGGTGCTGGCAGCGTTGTTTCCGTAGGTCCAAAATTTTGTGCTACGACAATAGTTTGGCCGCCTGACTGGCGGCTAAAGCAGATGTGCCGATAGCCAACCTCATGAAATGCCATATCCCCAATACGCAGGGCAGGGTGTTCTTTTCTGAGAGCCAGAAATGCCTTGGTAAAAGACAGAATAGAGTCCGGATTATTTTCCTGCGCTGCGACAGATTTTAAAATATGCGCGTTGGGAATCGGGAGCCAGGGCGGCACAGTGGTGAAGCCGGCACGGGGGTCGGCATCCGTCCAAGGGAAGGGTGTTCGGCAGCCGTCGCGGCCACGAAACTCAGGCCAGAAGTTGAGGCCGTATGGGTCAACGATAAGGTCGTAGGGAATGTCGACTTCCGGCAGCCCAAGCTCTTCGCCTTGATATAAGAAAACCGTGCCGCGCAGGGACAGCAGCAGAACGATGAGCGACTTGATGAACTCTGGTGGCGCGCTTTGACCGCCCCAGCGGCTGGCGACCCGCTCCACGTCATGGTTGGAGAAGGCCCAAGCGGGCCAGCCTTGGCTATCGTCCGCGCTAAAGGCGTCGATGTTTTCCCGCATGAGTGAAAGGTCAAAGTCGTCTTTTAAAAGCGCGAAGGAATAGCCCGTATGTAGCGGTCCCCCTGGTCCCGCATATTCGGCAATGCGTTCAATAGAATTGTCGCACGCCACTTCGCCAAGCAGCAAAACGTCCGGATAAAGTTCCGCCAAATTCCGCAAACGCTCTAAAAACCGCCGCGTTTCGGGCTGCGATTTGTCATAGAGGTGCAGTTGGCGGTTATAGGGGTTTTCCGGTTTGACGCCGTCGGTGTCTGGGTGGCCAGCAGGGCGCGGGGGATTGTCTTTAAGCTCCGGGTCATGCGTGAGGAAATTCACCGCATCTAAACGAAACCCGTCGACGCCGCGGTCGAGCCAAAATTGGCATTCAGCAAGCAGGGCATCTTGAACTTCCGGGTTATAGAGGTTGAGGTCAGGCTGCTCGGTTAAAAAATTATGCAGATAATATTGCTGGCGCCGTGGCTCCCACGTCCAGGCAATGCCGCCAAAGATAGAGAGCCAATTATTGGGTGGGCTGCCATCGGGCTTAGGGTCGGACCAAACATACCAATCCGCCTTTGCGTTGTCCCGGTCCCTGCGGCTCTCTTGAAACCAGCTGTGCCGATTTGACGTGTGGCTGAGCACCATGTCGATAATGACTTTCAGGCCAAGCCGATGCGCCGTGGCAATCATCTCATCGGCATCATCTAAGGTGCCGAACACCGGGTCGACTTGGCGATAGTCTTCCACGTCATAGCCATAATCGACCATGGGGGACTTAAAAAACGGCGAGACCCACACGGCATCCGCCCCAAGATAGGCGACATGGCCCAGGCGCTGGGTAATCCCTTTCAGATCCCCAACGCCGTCTCCATTGCTATCTTGAAAGCTGCGCGGATAGATCTGATAGATCGTTGCGCCGCGCCACCAGTCGGTCATCCATGTTTCCTTTGGCCATTTAGACCCCTTCATTTAGCCACAGATTACAAAAAAAGGGTGAGCGATTTCTCGCTCACCCAAAACACTTGAATTTATTTAGCTTGGGATTGGTTGCTATTAGAATCTGAACAGTACCGTGGCGCCATAAGAACGCCGGAGCGCAGGCGTAATGCCAAAGGCTCTGGGGTCCAGGCCCGTTTCCGGCACATTCGGTGCATTGAAATCGACATAGCGCAAGATGCCGTTTGGTGTTTCGTTTTGGGTGACATTTTCAGCCCAGAAACGTACTTCGATATTGTCTTGAATGCGCAATCCCGCTTGCAAATTGAGCCGCAATGCGCTGCCGGTTTCTGCCAGGTTGTGGACCTGAGCAAAGAATGACGACCGGTAAATGACATCTGCGCCAGCAAAGAGATCTATATCGGCCGTTGCCGGGTAATTGAAACGAGGCGACAGAGTGAATTGCCAATCCGATACAAGTGGCGGTGTATTGCCGGCAATAGAGTCAATGCCGTCCGGACAATTCGGCTGGCTGGCATCGAAGTCACCGCCAGGCTCATCCAGACAGTCAATGCCGCCAAGCAAGATACCTTGGTCTGTGATTGAGCCTTCATCAATTTCAGCATCCAGATAAGCCACCGTGCCGCCTAAGGAGATATAGTCGCTCAGCTGCAAATTGAAATCGAGTTCTAACCCGAACGTTTCCGTCACACCAATGTTTGCAACAAAGCTATCTAGGCCGCCATCGGCTGTGACGAAGGTTTGGGTTAAGCCTTGGTTTTTATAGCGGATGAAAAACGCCGCGGTGTTGAAGCTCAATCCAATATCTGGGAATGAGCCTTTAAACCCAATTTCGTAGTTGCTGAGTTTTTCTTCATCGATTGTGGTGATCGGTGCGTCGATGGGATTGAAGCCGCCCGGCGCGTTGCCCTTAGAATATTGGGCATATACATTGACCGTGTCAGTGATCTGATAGAGCGCTGTTATACGTGGCAGCCAGGCTTCAAAAGTGGCCGATCTTGAAACCGGATCCCCATTGTCATCCACATCACCAACGATTTGATCTGGGTTTGCGTTAGTAAAGCCTGCAAAGTCAGAAGCGCTGAAGAAATCAGAAGCTGTATAGATTTGCGCCTCTCGCTCGATTTTGTCGCGTGAATACCGTAACTCACCGGTAAAGATCAGTTTTTCAGTCACATCCGCTTCAAAGGATACAAAAACGGAGTTATTGCGGATGCGCTGGATGTCAGCGAGTGAATCCAATCCAAACTCTGTCGCTTCTAGGAAATCAGATGTTCCCATCCGATCTTCGTTTAGGTGAAAATATCCAATACTTCCGCGTAGTGGCGCGTCGTCTGGTGAACGTAATCGCACTTCATGGCTGAACACCTCTCTCTCACTCGATGCCGTCGTGTGAAACGCGCTCATTGCACAATCAGCATTCTGTATCGAAAATTGACACACGGATTGCCCAAAGAAGGGCGGAAACGGGAGTGGCGCACCAATGAAAAAGACCGCAGTTTCGTCGTAGGTTTGGTCCACACCTGTAATTTCTTCTTGGTCCGTGTATCCGCCCAGATATGATAGTGAGAAGCCGCTATCACCAAACTCATAGGTGAAATCCGCGAGGAATTGGAGGGTCTCGCGATAT
>CAKZYD010000273.1 GCA_937884085.1 uncultured Sphingomonadales bacterium
GATGCGGAAGAGATCAAATGCGATGTCGTGCTGATGTCTGTTGGCCGTAAGCCCCATACCGAGACCTTGGCGCTCGACAAAGCTGGCGTTGAGATGGACGACAAAGGCCGCGTGAAAACCAACACGGATTTCTCAACCAACGTCCCCGGTATCTGGGCCATTGGCGATGTGATTGCCGGCCCCATGTTGGCGCACAAAGCGGAAGATGAAGGCGTTGCCTGCGCGGAAAACATTGCTGGCATGAATGGCATCGTCAATCACGATGTCATCCCTGCGGTTGTCTACACCAAGCCGGAAGTCGCTTCCGTTGGGAAGACCGAGGAGCAGCTCAAAGAGGAAGGCGCGAGCTATAAAGTTGGCAAATTCCCCTTTAGTGCCAATTCCCGCGCAAAAGCGAACCGAGACACCGAAGGCTTGGTCAAGATTTTGGCCGATAAAGAGACTGACCGCGTCCTTGGTGTGCATATTATTTCGACCGTTGCCGGCACCATGATTGCTCAAGCGGCCCAAGCCATGGAATTCGGCGCTTCAGCGGAAGATATTGCGCTGACCTGCCATGCGCACCCGACGCACTCGGAGGCTGTTAAAGAGGCGGCCTTGGCGGTGCACGGGCGACCGATACACATTTAGACTCTTTCTTCTTCGAGCGAGAATGATACCAAGGCGTTTGTGAAACAACACACCTTGTTCCCATGAAGCAAAGCGCACTCGCGGTAGACCCGTCTAAGGATGCAACGGGCGAGAATTTTCCAGTCGGCTCTTTCCTGTTGCCAGCCGCGCTGCGGCCCCATGTGGCGCGTTTTTATGCCTTCGCGCGCGAGGCCGATGACATTGCCGATGCGCACCATTTGCCGCCGCAAGAGAAAATCTCTCGGTTAAACGCCTATGCGGAAACTTTGCAGACCGGCAATGGCCCCGTTTCAACGGCTGTGCGTTTGAAGCTCAGTCTGGATGAGACCGGCGTGACCCCCCGCCACGCGCTCGACTTGATCTCTGCCTTTCAGCAAGATGCGGTCAAACAGCGCTATGCCAATTGGGGCGAGTTGATGGATTATTGTAATCGCTCCGCCTCGCCCGTAGGCCGCTATCTGCTTGATTTGCATGGAGAAGACCCGTCGGGCTATGCGGCGTCTGATATGCTCTGCAATGCC
This sequence comes from uncultured Sphingomonadales bacterium, assembly GCA_937884085.1. Lineage (GTDB taxonomy): Bacteria > Pseudomonadota > Alphaproteobacteria > Sphingomonadales > CAKZYD01 > CAKZYD01. Next base: position 1,152 of record CAKZYD010000273.1, read on the forward strand.
CTGCAGGTCATCAACCATCTGCAAGATTGCGGCAAAGACTATCGCGAGATGGACCGGGTCTATCTGCCCATGGATTGGATTTCCGGCCATGGCACGCAAGTGGAAGCCTTGGCTAGCCCGCATCTAACCGGCCAAATGCGCGCGGTCTTAAACCGCTGCCTCGATGAGACACGCAGCCTTTTGCTGCGCGCCAAGCCGCTGCCCAAGCAGTGTAAGTCTAAACGCCTTGGCGCGGAAAGCGCGGTTATTTTGACCCTGGCTGAGCGGCTTGTAGACGCCTTGTCCAGCGATGACCCCTTGGCGCGCCGCGTTGTCTTTTCCAAGCCGCGTATGGCGCTCATTAGCCTAGGCGCTCTCTTCCGGTTTGCCTTAACATGACCACGGTGGTCACGGGTCTTGCCGCGCTTGCGGTTGTGATTTGGGTTGGGCTGTTGTTCTTTCGCTATGACTTCTGGCGCGGGCGCCAACGCCTTGGGCGGCCGCAACAGGATTTGGTGGGTGTGCCGTCTGTCACCGCGCTCATTCCAGCGCGCAATGAAGAAGAGACGATTGCCCAAACCATCGCGTCTATTCGCGGGCAGAATTATCCTGGCGACTTGCGCATCCTCTTGGTGGACGACCAAAGTGAGGACAAGACGGTGGCGCGGGCCAAAGCGGCTGGTCTCTTCGACCTGCGTGTCCTTCGAACACCGGACTTGCCGGACGGCTGGTCCGGCAAGCTTTGGGCGCTGGAAACCGGGTGGGCCGCGATTGCCAAAGGGGAGGCGCAGCCAGATTATATTTGGCTTAGTGACGCCGACATCGTGCATGAGCCAGAAGTTTTAACGGCCTTGGTGACGAAGTCTCAAGCGCGCCAAAGTGCGCTCACCTCGCTCATGGTGCGTCTTGATGCACGCGGGTTTTGGGGCGGCCTCCTCATCCCGGCCTTCATCTATTATTTCCAGCTCATCTATCCGTTTTCCGCCGTGAATGACCCATCAAACCAGATTGCTGGCGCCGCTGGCGGCTGCGTTCTTTTAGAACGAGACTGGCTGAAGCGGATTGGAGGTTTTGCGCCGCTGAAAGACGCTTTGATTGACGACTGCACGCTAGCGCGGATCGTGCAGAAAAATGGTGGCCGCCTTTGGCTTGGCCATGGCACGGCCAGCCAGTCTTTGCGGGATAATCGCAGTCTTGGCTCTGTCTGGCTCATGGTGCGGCGCACGGCCTATGCGCAGCTTTCGCACAACCCTGTGTTGCTCATCGGCTGTTTGCTTGGCCTTGTGCTGACCTTTGTGCTGCCTTGGGCCTTGCTCGCTGCGGGGCTCGTAATACAGAATTGGGCCTGGGCGGGCCTTGGCGGTTTTGCTGCCAGTCTCATGATGCTCAGCTACATCCCAACATTGCGGCTCTATAACCAGAGCATTTGGCGCGCCATTATGTTGCCGTGGGTGACGTGTTTGTACGGCGCGATGACCATCCATTCCGCTTTGGCCTATTATTTCGGCGCTGGCAGCAGCTGGAAAGGGCGTGCCTATGGCCGCTAATGCCCAGATGAGTGACCCCAAGGCGGATGATGCTGTCGTTGCAAGCCAAGTGCGCGCTGCGGGGAGTAGCTTTTATTGGGCGATGCGTCTCCAGCCGCCGAACAAGCGTGCCGGGCTCTTTGCCGTTTATGCGTTTTGCCGGATAGTCGATGACATTGCCGATGGGGATGCCGGGGTCGCCGACCCGCAGCGGGCTTTAGAGCGCTGGGTCTTGCGCGTTGAGGCTCTCTATGACGGCAAAGCTGAAGATGCGCTGGGCCGAGCCCTTGTCCGCGCCGTTCATGAATTCAAGCTGCGGCAAAGCGATTTCCTCAGCATCATTGAAGGCATGATGATGGATGCGAATGGTCCCGTGCTAAGGCCTGATTGGCCAACGCTGACCCACTATTGTGACTGTGTGGCCAGCGCCGTTGGACGCCTGTGCATTCGCATTTTTGGGGATTCTTCTGACCACGCGCGTGCGCTTGCTGACCACCAGGGTCAGGCCCTGCAGCTGACCAACATCCTCCGCGATATTGAGGAGGATGCGGAGCGTGGCCGGATTTATGTGCCGCAGGAGATTCTGGCCGACGTGCAAGCAAATGATATGTCACCGACCGCTTTGGCCTCGTCAGCGGTTTTGCCTGCCATTCGCGCCCAGATTGGCGCTGCAGCGCTGCAGCGGTTCGAGGCGGCAGAAGCGGCGGCCCATGCCTGTGATGCTGTGGCTATCCGCCCCGCCATGATGATGATGGATGCCTATCGCCAGACCTTTGATGATTGGGCGGCTGCAGGCTGGCACCGACCGAAATCCAGTCCCGTCATAAAACTCCGCCGCCGGGCTGATCTGATGATGAAGGCGGCAAAACTCTGGCTTGTTCCCAGCCAATGAGGCGCGCCCAATGAGCCATGTGCACATCATTGGCGCCGGCCTTGCTGGTTTGTCTGCAGCTGTCGAGGCGGTACAGCTTGGCCATAGCGTCAGTGTTTATGAAGGCGCCGCGCAAGCGGGGGGGCGCTGCCGCTCTTATGAAGACAGCCATTTGGGCCAGATAATAGACAATGGCAATCACCTCGTCCTATCCGGTAACACCAGCGTAAAGCGCTATTGCGATGCCATCAGTGCGGACGGTTTTCACATAGTTGAGACGGCGCGCTTCCCCTTTTGCGACATCAAAAGCGGCGCGCGCTGGGCCATTGATATCAACGAAGGGCGCTTTCCAAGCTGGGTTTTTTCCGCAGGCCGCCGGGCGCCGGGCACCACAGCGCTGGATTATCTGCCGGGCCTCAAAATGCTGTTCGCTGATCAGCGAGCAGTCATCGCAGACCTGCTAGATCAGGCCTCTCCCGCATATACGCAGTTTTGGGAGCCGCTCATTCTAGCGGTGCTGAATACCCCGCTTGACCAGGCCGCTGCCTCGCTTATGCGGCCGGTGTTTACAGAGACGTTGATGAAGGGCGGCGTTCATTGCCGCCCCATGATTGCGCATCATAGCTTGGCAGAGGCCCTGATTGACCCAGCTTTGGCCTATTTGAAAAGCTATGGCGCGCAGGTACACTTTGGCTGCCGCGTCGCTGGTCTCATTGTCGTAGTCGCTTGCTCGGCTATCTGCCTGCCGGGCGATACTCGGACTTAGGGCTTTGGGGACAGTGTGGTTGTCGCCGTGCCGTCGTGGCAGGCACAAAAGCTGGTACCGGATGTAAACCCGCCAGGCGCAGGCGAGGGTATTTTGAATATTCACTACGCGTTTCAGAGCGGGGTCAAGGAGCCAGAGTTCCTGGGCCTGGTCAGCAGTTTGACCCAATGGGTGTTCGTGCGCCCTGACATGGCCTCAGTCACAGTTTCTGCCGCTGGCCGCGCCTTGGCGGAGCAGCCGGATGTGCTTGCCGCCCGGTGCTGGGCAGAAATCGCAGGGGCCTATGGCTGGGCTGCAGAGCCGTTGCCGCCATATCGCGTCATCAAAGAAAAACGCGCTACCTTTGACCAGTCTCCAGATGGCCTTAAGCGGCGGTCCGGTCCAGAAACCTCTATCCCTAATCTGTTCCTCGCTGGGGACTGGACGGCGACTGGCCTGCCAGCCACCATTGAGGGCGCCATCCGTTCCGGCGCGCGCGCTGTGGCTGCGTTGCCTGCACTATAAGAGCCATGCACTATAAGAGAAGGCGTTTAAGGCTGATAGTCCTCCCCTGCCCTGGGGGAGGATTTAGGAGGGGGCCAACCCGCCATGCTGAACTTGATTCAGCATCTCTTCCAGCGAAAGGCTCAGGCTGTGTGACCAGGTCCTGAAGCAAGGTCAGGACAACGGGACAGTGGGCAAACGGCGAGCCGGCCGGTCCCTATCCCTCCCACGGAGCGCAAAGGGCAAAGCCGCTTCCTCTAAAAAGGGAGTGCAAAAGCGCCACATTGTCGCTATAGCCGATGTATATCGCATTTGTTTTGAAGGTAAAAACTGAGCTTTTCCATGAAGATAGAGCCGGAAACAGGCCGCACGGAAGATATGTCCACTGCTTCTCATTTTGAACAGACTGAGCCCGGCGTTGCACCCAAGTCACAGGTGGGTGAAATTCCGTCGGCGCATGATTTGATGCAGCTCGATGAACAGATTGAAACGGTCATCCACGATGCCGTGATGGCGCTGAAAAACCGCCAGCAAGAGGATGGCCATTGGGTTTTTGATTTAGAAGCCGATGCGACCATTCCAGCCGAATACATCTTTCTAAACCACTATCTCGATGAGCGTGAGCCCGATGTGGAAGCCAAACTGGCTAGCTATATCCGCTCCATCCAGGAAGAGCACGGTGGTTGGGCGCTCTTCTATAAGGGCGACATGGACATTTCCGCCTCTGTGAAGGCCTATTGGGCGCTTAAAATTGCCGGCGATGATATTGATGCGCCGCACATGAAAAAAGCGCGCACGGCGATTTTAGAGGCCGGCGGGGCGGAAAAGACGAATGTGTTTACCCGCTATGCCATGGCGCTTTTTGGCTATGTACCCTGGCGTGCGGTGCCGGTGATGCCGGTTGAGCTGATGCTCATGCCCAAATGGTTCCCCGTGAATATGTGGCGCTTTAGCTATTGGAGCCGGACGGTTATTGCGCCGCTCCTCATCCTTGCGACGTTAAAGCCGCAAGCGAAGAACCCAACGGGCACGCGCGTTGATGAGCTGTTTACCGAAAACCCAGAGACGATTGAGAAATGGCTTGATAATCCGACAGGCAAGCTGGCGGGTGAATTCTTCCTAGGTCTTGATAAGGTCCTGCGGATTGTCGAACCGGCCTTTCCAAAAATTCTGCGTCAGAAGGCTATTGATAAGGCGCTTGGGTTCTTCACTGAACGCTTGAATGGCGAGGACGGACTGGGCGCTATTTTCCCGGCCATGGCCAATGCTGTGATGGCGATGGAAGCGCTTGGCTATCCCAAGGACCATCCGGACCTGGTCATTGCCAAAGATTCCATCAAGAAGCTTGTGACGCCTGGTGAAGGGGAGGCCTTTTGTCAGCCCTGCGTGAGCCCGGTTTGGGATACATCGCTCACCGCCCATGCGCTTATGGAAGCAGGCGAGGGGCCTGCGGATGCACCTATTAAAGAAGCATGTGATTGGCTCATTGACCGGGAAATTACCGAGACCAAAGGCGATTGGGCCATCAATGCGCCGGACCTGGAACCGTCAGGCTGGGCGTTCCAATATCGCAATGACCATTATCCTGACGTGGACGATACTGCCGTTGTGGGCATGGCACTGCACCGGACCAGCGACGGCGAGTACAACGAATCCGTTGAGCGCGCCATTAGCTGGGTGGAAGGCATGCAATCGTCGAATGGCGGTTGGGGTGCCTTTGACATCGACAATGACAAAGAGTTTTTGAACGCCATTCCCTTCGCCGACCATGGTGCGCTGCTTGACCCGCCAACGGCTGATGTGTCCGCGCGCTGTATTTCCTTCCTGGCGCAAGTCGGGCGCGATACCTCTGACCCCGTCATCAAGCGTGGCCTGGACTATTTGAAGGCAGAGCAGGAAGACGATGGCAGCTGGTTTGGCCGTTGGGGCACCAATTACGTCTATGGCACTTGGTCTGTCCTGTGCGCGCTCAATGCGGCCGGGGAAGACATGACGTCTGACTATGTCCAGCGTGCTGTGGACTGGCTCTACAGCCGGCAAAACGCCGATGGCGGCTGGGGTGAGGATGGCGCCACCTATGATTTAGCGCGCCGGGATGAAGACAAAGGCTCCACCGCCTCGCAAACCGCTTGGGCCATGCTTGGCCTTATGGCGGCTGGCGAAGTGGATGACCCGCGCATTGCCAAAGCGGCGGAATATCTGGCGAACGCGCCGCGCCGAGAGGATGGCCGTTGGGAAGAGCCTTGGTTTACCGCTGTCGGCTTTCCGCGCGTCTTTTATCTGCGCTATCATGGCTACAGTGCCTTCTTCCCGATTTGGGCCTTGGCCCGGTTCCGCAACTTGAAAAAATCAAACGACAAGAAAGTCGCGTGGGGCATGTGAGTTGGTCAGCCTTAGGCGCTGGGGGGCCCCCCCCCCCCACCCCCCCCCGCGGGGGGGGGGGGGGCCGCCAAAAGAAAAAAAAAAAACGAGAGGAGGGGGGGGGAGGGGGGG
>CAKZYD010000274.1 GCA_937884085.1 uncultured Sphingomonadales bacterium
ATTCTGTGTATTTTGGATGGCGCGGTGGTGCCCTTTGATGTCGATGGGATAACCGTAGGGGATATCACTTTTGGGCATCGTTTTCATGCGCCAGACCCGTTCAAAGTCAATAGCTTTGATGATTATGCTGAGAAACTGCTTGAGGCTAAAGTCATCCTAGACCCGCTCAAGCGGATGGAGCAGATTGTTAAAGAAGCCAATGCCTTAACGCTGGTCAGCAAAGTCCAGATCGTCCGCGATGACGCCCTGGTTGAGGAAAATGCCGGGCTCACCGAATGGCCCAACGTCTTGATGGGGGCGTTTGACCCAGATTTCCTAGATGTGCCTGATGAAGTTCTCACAGCCACCATGCGCGGCAATCAAAAGTATTTCTCTTTGAAAGACCCGCAGACGGGCAATCTCACGAACCACTTTCTCTGCGTTGCCAACTTAGAAGCAGAAGATGGTGGCAAAGCCATCATCGCTGGCAACGAAAAAGTTCTGTCTGCTCGCTTGGCCGATGCAAAATTCTTCTGGGAGCAGGACCTAAAAGTTCCGCTCGCCGAATTAGCTAATAAGTTAAAATCGGTTACGTTTCATGCAAAGTTGGGTAGCGTTTCCCAGAAAGTTGAGCGTGTTGCTAAGCTCGCTAAGTGGCTTGCTGATGAATATGATATTGGTCAACCAGGCCTGAATTGGCAGGCAGCTAAGCTTGCCAAGGTAGACCTAGCCTCAAAGATGGTGACCGAGTTTCCATCGGTTCAAGGTGTAATGGGCGCCTACTACGCCGATAATCAGGGCTATAATAGTGCGGTAGTTAAAGCCATAAAGGAGCACTACGCACCGCAGGGACCAGACGATAACTGTCCTAATGATGGTGTGAGTATTGCGGTAGCCTTAGCTGATAAAATGGACACGCTGGCTGGTTTCTTTGCAGTTGGAGAAAAGCCCACTGGATCTAAGGACCCTTATGCCCTGAGGAGGGCAGCGCTTGGCGCTATTCGTCTCATAGTCGAAAACGGGATCCGGGTATCTCTGACAAGGAAACTGATTTGGCAGTGCTTACATTTGATGGATCGAGGTTTTATCCAAGATGCTCAAGCTCCTGCGCATGTGGTTGCCAAATTTGAGAAGATTACCAAGAAGAAATGGTATCCAGAGCTAAACTATCTATACTTTAGTCGCCGGGGCCGCGATTTTGGAAAAATTGACGGTTTTCCGAACGTTCTCGATATTCAAAGTGAATTCGGCTTCAGTGAGCTAGGTGAAGCAAATTCACTTTTTAGTTTTCTGGCCGACCGCCTCAAAGTCCAGCAGCGAGAGCAGGGCGTTCGCCATGATGTCATTGACGCCGTTTTTGCGCTTGGGGGCCAAGACGACTTGGTGCTGTTGCTGTCTCGGGTGAGTGCCCTGCAGGCGTTCTTAGCAACGGATGACGGCGCAAATCTGCTCGCCGGCTACAAACGCGCCTCCAACATCTTGCGTATTGAAGAAAAGAAAGACGACCGGGTTTTCGATGACAGTGTCGATGAAAACCTGCTTGGTGACACGCAAGAGCATGCTCTGTTTGTGGCGCTCAACTCTTCTAATGAGCTGGTATCCAAGGCGCTGGTAAAAGAAGACTTTGAAGCGGCCATGCGGGCGCTTGCCCAACTACGCGGCCCGGTCGACGCCTTCTTTGACGATGTCACGGTGAATGCCGATGACCCGGCCATTCGGGAAAACCGGCTCAATTTGCTGAATCAAATTCGAGCTGCAGTGCACAAAGTAGCAGATTTTTCAAAGATTGAGGGCTAAGCCTTTACATTCTTAATTTGCCGGTCAGGACTGAAAACAGATGACAAAATGGGTGTATTCATTTGGTGGCGGCAGCGCCGATGGCTCCGCAGATTTGCGTAACTTGCTGGGGGGCAAGGGTGCGAATCTGGCTGAAATGGCAAGCCTTGGATTGCCTGTCCCGCCAGGACTGACCATTACGACTGAAGTCTGCACCTATTACTACGACAATGGGGAGAGCTACCCGGATGCTTTGAAGGGCCAAGTGGAAGAGGCTCTTACGAAAATTGAAGAGGAAGTCGGCGCGCGCTTTGGCGATGTCTCAGCACCGCTGCTCGTGTCCGTGCGCTCAGGTGCACGTGTATCCATGCCCGGCATGATGGATACGGTCCTCAACCTAGGTCTCAATGACAAGACAGTGGAAGGCCTGGCCACACAATCCGATGACCCGCGTTTCGCGTGGGACAGCTATCGTCGCTTCATTCAGATGTATTCAGACGTGGTCTTAGGAATGGATCATTATGTCTTTGAAGATGTTCTGGAAATGCTGAAAGAAGAGAAGGGCTATTTCACGGATACAGACCTTGAGGTTGAAGATCTGCAGGCCATTGTCGCGGACTATAAGGCGAAGGTGCAGGACGCGCTGGGCACACCATTCCCGCAAGACCCGCAAGACCAGCTATGGGGCGCCATTAGCGCCGTCTTCGGCTCCTGGCAGATTGAGCGTGCGAAGGTCTATCGTCGGCTTAATGACATTCCGGAGGAGTGGGGCACGGCCGTTAACGTCCAGGCCATGGTGTTTGGCAATATGGGCGACACCTCTGCTACGGGCGTTGCTTTCACCCGCAACCCGTCCAATGGTGACAATAGGATTTACGGCGAATATCTCGTCAATGCGCAAGGCGAGGATGTAGTTGCCGGCATCCGCACCCCGCAATATCTGACGGAAGAAGCGCGCGTTGAGGCAGAGGCTGTAGAGCCGTCCATGGAAACAGTCATGCCAGACATGTTTGGCCAGCTGAAAGCCGTGTTTGCCAAGCTCGAAGCGCACTACCGCGACATGCAGGACATCGAGTTCACCGTCCAGAAGGGTAAGCTCTGGCTTTTGCAGACCAGGAGCGGAAAACGCACAGCCAAAGCGGCCATGAAAATCGCGGTAGATATGGCCAATGAGGGCCTGATTTCCAAAGACGAGGCCATTGGCCGGGTTGATCCGGCTGCGCTGGATCAGATGCTGCACCCAATGCTCGACCCTGCTGCAGAGCGCGATATCATCACCACGGGTCTGCCCGCATCGCCGGGTGCGGCCTCTGGTAAAATCGTGTTTGATTCCGATGCTGCTGAAGATATGGCGCTGAAAGGCGAGAATGTCATCTTAGTGCGCGTCGAAACCAGCCCGGAAGACATTCACGGCATGCACGCGGCCAAAGGCATTCTGACCAGCCGGGGCGGTATGACGAGCCATGCTGCCGTGGTGGCGCGCGGGATGGGGCGGCCTTGCGTGTCCGGCGCTGGCTCGCTGCAGATTGATGCGAAGACGGAAACGCTGCGTTGTGGCCCGGTTGAGCTGTCTGCCGGAGATATCGTGACTATCGACGGCACGACGGGCGATGTCATCAAAGGCGACGTGCCGACCATTCAGCCGGAGTTGGCCGGGGATTTCGCTATCTTGATGGAGTGGGCGGACCAGGTGCGGCGCATGACGGTCCGCACCAATGCTGAAACGCCAACCGATGCCAAAACTGCCCGTGATTTTGGGGCGGAAGGTATTGGTCTATGCCGCACCGAACATATGTTTTTTGAGGCCGATAGAATTCTAGCCGTGCGTGAGATGATCCTGGCAGAAGATACGGCTGGCCGGGAATCTGCGCTTGAAAAGCTGCTGCCGATCCAACGCCAAGACTTTGAAGATATTTTCGATGTGATGGCCGGTTTGCCCGTCACGGTGCGGCTGCTGGACCCACCACTCCATGAGTTTTTGCCGCGGGAAGCGTCTGAATTTGAAGAGCTGGCGAGTTCCCTTGGCGTAACCACGGACGTGGTTCAGCGGCGGGTGCATGAATTGCACGAGTTTAACCCCATGTTGGGCCACCGGGGCTGCCGTTTGGCAATCACCTTCCCGGAAATCTACGCCATGCAAGCGCAGGCCATTTTTGAGGCGGCCTTGGCCGTGAAGACACGGACAGGTGAGGCGCCCATTCCCGAAGTCATGATCCCGCTGGTGGCGACAGAGAAAGAAATCGCGACGCTGCGCAAGCTTGTTGATGACACCGCTGAAAGTGTCTTTGAAAAGGCTGGCGACAAGCTCGATTATCTCGTCGGCACGATGATTGAGCTACCGCGCGCGGCGCTGCTTGCCGGAGATATTGCGAAGGAAGCCGAGTTCTTCTCCTTCGGCACCAATGATCTGACGCAAACCGCCCTTGGCATCAGCCGTGATGATGCGAGCCGTTTCCTCACGACTTATGTGGAGCACGGCATCTATCCGCGCGACCCGTTTGTGAGCATCGATGTGGATGGCGTTGGAGAGTTGGTGCGGTTCGGCGCAGAGCGCGGCAAACGCGCCCGCAATGATCTAAAGCTGGGGATTTGCGGCGAACATGGCGGCGATCCGGCCTCTATTTCGTTTTGCGAGAGCGTAGGGCTCGACTATGTGTCCTGCTCGCCGTTCCGCGTGCCAATTGCGCGATTGGCGGCAGCCCAGGCCGCTTTAAAAGCAACTAGCTGACCCTATTGCGACAAATGACTGATGAGCTTGTCTAGGAAGGCATCACACTGCTTTAGCTGATCGCTGCTGATGAACTCATTGGGCTGATGCGCCTGGGCGATATCGCCGGGGCCGAAGACAACGGTGTCATAGCCAGCTGTTTGAAAGTGGCCCGCCTCGGTTGCGAAGGAGACTGCGCCCGCTGAATTGGCTCCAGATAGCCGCTGCACTAATTTTTCCGCTTGATTGTCAGTCCTTGGGATGAGGCCAGGCGCTTCAGCAATGATTTCTGTCTCAATCGATTGAAGCGCCGGATTTGAGGCGCACAGCGCTGCAGCCTTAATCTCTACGGCCTCAATGACTGTGTTCACATGGCTTGGATCAATGGCCCGGGTATCCCAGGTGAAGGCGCAGTGTTCCGCCAGGATATTCACTGCCGTGCCGCCGCTTATCTGATTGACCGTGACGGTGGTATGCGCCGGCGTGAAGCGATCATCACAATGGCGCGAGTCTTTAAATTTTTCGGCGGTGTCCAGCAGACATTGGATCAACGCGCTGGCAGCGTGGATGGCACTGGCCCCCAATTGGGTTTGGCTGGAGTGCGCTGGCGTTCCCGTCACGGTGGTCGTTGCTGCCATGATGCCTTTGTGACCAGTCACAAGTTGCATCATTGTTGGTTCACCCACGATGATGGCCTCAATGGGCGGTAAAGTTTTGACCATCTCTTGAAGCATGGGGGCGACGCCGCGGCAGCCCACTTCCTCGTCATAGGAAAAAGCCAAATGGATGGGTTTGTTTAAGGCCTGCATCTTGGGCACGGCAGCCAGCGCGCAGGCGACGAAGCCTTTCATATCGCAGGTGCCGCGGCCATAGAGCCGGCTGTCTTTGTACTGCATGTCAAAGGGATCTGTGTCCCACGCTTGATCTGCCACTGGGACAACATCTGTATGGCCTGATAACACAACGCCGCCTGAGACTGGCGGCCCAATTGTGGCAAAGACGTTTGACTTGGTCCCGTCTTCGTTTTCAACACGCTGCGATGCGATACCGAGGTTGGTGAGATAGTCCTCGACCCAAACCACAAGGTCTAAGTTGGGCAAATGGGATGTTGTATCGAAGCCGACCAACTGCCCTAGAATGTCTTCACTGTTCACAAAAAATAGGCCCCATTGTTGCCAACGGAGCCTATTTTATCACATTGGGTTTTGCCAGGCTTAGAAGCCCATAAGGCTCATGGCTTCCTGGCGCGCTTTATGGTCATCACGGAACACGCCGAGCATACGGCTGGTTGTCATGACGACAGACGGCGCTTCCACACCGCGTGTGCTCATGCAGCCATGGGTCGCTTCGATCACGACGGCCACGCCTTGAGGCTGAAGAACCTCTTCAATAGCTTCAGCAATTTGTGCTGTCAGGCGTTCTTGCACCTGCAGGCGGCGTCCATAGCCATAAACCACGCGCGCTAGCTTGGAGACGCCAACGACCCGGTTTTTGGGTAGATAGGCGACGTGCGCTTTGCCGGTGATGGGAACAATGTGGTGTTCACAGTGGCTTAGCAGCGGAATATCGCGGAGCAGCACAATCTCGTCATAGCCGCCGACTTCTTCAAAGGTGCGCTCCAAATGCGCTTTGGGGTCTTCATCATAGCCCCGGAAAAACTCTTTATAAGCGCGGGCGACCCTGTTTGGTGTATCCACCAGGCCTTCGCGCGTTGGGTCGTCACCGGCCCACTCAATCATTGTGCGTACAGCGTCCAAAACTTCAGCCGGAATAGCTGTATCACGTTCCATATAGCTCATGTATCTTCCTTCGGATTTGCCATGATTAATTCGTTATATAGGCGACGGCCTGATCGATTACCACGCCTTGGGCATGTACTGCTTGTCCACTTTTTATGATTTGGTCGATGCAACACAGCCAGGTAAATATACGTTCCATTAACAATATGGATTACAGGATAAAACAAAAAGACTAGTGCGCCAAGTCACGACGATTAGAGGGCAATTGCGTTGCGCGCCATGGCCAGGCCGAAGAGCACGCGAGTGTCTATTATGAGCCCCTCTGTTTGACGCTGTTTTAGCCATTTTTCCGCTGTTGACAGGGGAACGAGCCTCACTGTGATGTCTTCGCCATCAACACCTCCGCCATCGCTAACTTTGCGGCAGTCTGCGGCGGTGACGATCATGGGGGCCTCCGAAGACATGCCGGCAGACGAAGCGAAGCGCCCAAGGTTTTGCCAGCTTTCGCTGATATGGCCTGTTTCTTCCTCCAGCTCACGCTTGGCCGCCGTTAACACGGGTTCCCCATCTTTTCCCACTTCGTCGCCGACAAGGCCCGCTGGCAGCTCAATGGTGTTGCAGCTCAGCGGATAGCGATATTGCTCAACTAGTATCAAATGATCGTCACTGGTGGTTGCGATGATGCAGACGGCATCGTGATTGCTGGGGCGCTGCACCCATTCCCAGGTTCCACGCTTAACAAGGTGGAGATATTTGCCTTTAGCCAGTGTTTCTAGCGGCGCAGATTTCATCATTTATTCCATCCTATCATGTGCCGCTGTTATGGGGCGTATTCGGCGCTTGGCAAGGCGCATATGGCTTGCCATGGTAGAGCCATAAACGAACAGGTGAGGAGGGAGATATGCCGTTAGCGTCCATGCTCGAAATGATTGGGCAGACACCGCATGTCAAAATGCAGCGGCTATTCGGGGCTGAAGCGCAGGTCTGGATTAAGCAGGAACGAGCAAACCCAGGTGGGTCGATTAAAGACCGTATTGCCCTAGCTATGGTGGAGACCG
>CAKZYD010000275.1 GCA_937884085.1 uncultured Sphingomonadales bacterium
TTTAACCTCGATATTGGGCACGGTGTGCGCGCCTGATGTGTCGCCGATGAGGAGGCTGTCGCATTGGGTGAAGTTGCGCACATCTTCTGCCGTCGCGCCAACGCGGACCAGGCCGCGATAGGTGTTGTTGGAGCGGCCAGCGCTGATGCCTTTGGAGATAATCCGTGAGCGGGTATTTTTGCCCATGTGGATCATCTTCGTGCCGGTATCGGCTTGCTGCATGTTGTTGGTGACGGCGACGGAGTAGAACTCGCCGACCGAATTGTCGCCTTCGAGAACGCAGCTTGGATATTTCCAAGTGACGGCGGAGCCGGTTTCCACTTGCGTCCAGCTCACCTTGGAGTTTTTGCCAATGCAGCGGGCGCGCTTGGTGACGAAGTTGTAGATGCCGCCCTTGCCGTCCTTATCGCCGGGATACCAGTTTTGGACGGTGGAGTATTTGATTTCGGCATCATCGAGCGCCACCAATTCGACGACGGCGGCGTGCAGCTGATTTTCATCGCGCATGGGCGCGGTGCACCCTTCCAGATAGCTCACATAAGCGCCTTCATCGGCGACGATGAGCGTGCGCTCAAATTGACCGGTGTTTTCCGCATTGATGCGGAAATAGGTCGAGAGTTCCATGGGGCAGCGCACGCCCTTGGGCACATAGACAAAGGTCCCATCGGAGAAGACCGCGCAGTTGAGCGTTGCGAAATAATTGTCGCGCATGGGCACCACAGAGCCCAGCCACTTCTTCACCAGGTCGGGATATTCGTGGATCGCCTCGGAAATAGACATGAAGATCACGCCGGCCTTGGAGAGCTCCTCCCGGAAGGTCGTCGCCACCGAAACGGAATCAAAGACGGCGTCTACGGCAATTTTTTTGGAGCCTTTGACGCCAGCGAGCACTTCCTGCTCCGCCAGGGGAATGCCCAGCTTGTCGTAGGTGGCCTTGATCTCAGGGTCGAGATCATCCAGCGAGTCCAGCTCCGGCTTCTTCTTAGGTGACGCATAATAATAGGCGTCTTGGTAATCGATGGCGGGATAGTTCACCATGGCCCAGTCGGGCTCTTCCATCTTTTCCCACATTCGGTAAGCCTTCAGGCGCCACTCCAACATCCATTCCGGCTCATTCTTCTTGGCCGAGATGAAGCGCACCGTGTCTTCCGATAGGCCCTTGGGCGCAAAATCGGATTCGATGTCGGTGACGAAGCCGTATTTATACTCGCCGGTAACGTCTTCGACGGTGGCTTCGGTTTCTTTAGTCGCTGCCATCTTTTCTACCCTCTTGCGCTTTGCGCTTCTAAAGGCGCTTCCACATCAAAAAATGCTGCCGGCTGGGCCATTTCGGCCAGGCTGACGCCTTCAAAAGCTTGCCGCACAGCTTGGTTCATAATTTGCCAGCGTGGCCGCATCCCGCACAGGGACGTGATTGAGCAGCTGGAGTTCCCATCATCAATACAATTGGTGAGCGAGATTGGACCATCGACCGCTTCAATGATGTCGGCGATGGAAATAGCTTCTGGGTCTCGCGATAGTGCAAAGCCGCCGTTATGCCCCCGGTGGCTTTCCAGGAGGTCGGCGCGCGCTAAGTGGCCCAGCAGCTTTGCGACGGTTGTCTGCGGGATGCCGGTTGCGGCGGATACATCGGTGGCATTCAGCTTTGTTGGCCGCGCGCCGCTGAGCGCAGTCATAATGACCACGGCATAATCAGAGAGTTTTGAAAGGCGTATCACCAGCCAACCTGCAACTTAGTATCAATATCCAATTCGGACTAATTCAGTCCTGATTGGATATGACGTTTGCAAATGGCGAAGTCAAGGCGATTGGACCGGCTTATCAGAGAGCCGGCCCTAATCTATGCGTACTAGGCTGCTGTGCTTGCCGCCTTGGGCACAAAGTCAACTTTTAGCGCCAAAGGGCCAGGCTTGCGATCTGGCACGGTCTCCAGCGTCTTGGTTACGGCCTTCTGCAGTTCGCTTGGTTTGCGCGCGTATTGTCCCGGAGACCGGCCTGTAAAGCGCTTATATTCGCGAATAAAGTGCGACTGGTCATAGAAACTCTCATCGGCCGCTTCGAGCCAGTCGTCGCCTGCCAGACGCTCGCCATGCTGGGTCAGCATGGTCATGAACCGATGTTTGCGCAGCAGCAGTTTTGGGCTGCAACCAAACAGATGCCGAGACCACCGCTCAACTTGACGCACAGATAAGTTAAGCTGGTCTGCCAAGTCATCAACCCGTGTCATGGGCGCGTCGTCATCGGCCGTCATGATACACTCAAAAGCGCTGATACAAGCGCGCGTTGTTTTGGGCACCGCCGTTAAGCGCTCCAGGAGGAGAGCGTCCATCACCTGGACCATCTCTTCGCCCGTCGCGCACGCTGCCAGCGATTGCCGGCCAACGCTGGCATATGGGCCCCAGAGATCTGCAAGATTTTTGCATGTATCACTGTAAGGTGCAGCCGATCCGCCCATGATGGCTTGCCAGCCCAGCGGCTTTAGGCCAGCGCCAAACAATCTGCTGCGGCCCGTGAGCCGCACATCATATGGCGCATTGGTAAACCCGAACAGGGTCTCGGGGCTGGCGCTTTTAAAGCCATCTCCCATGTCCACATCCCAGCACCCTTCCAGTTGGAAGCGGATGTTGGCGAGCTCTGGAAGCATCATGTCTTCCAGCGTTTCCCCTGGTGGGCAATCCACCTCAACTAAGTAGTAAGTATCGATGTAGGGCCGGAGGGCCGCGCATGGCAAAAACCTGCGTAATTTAAACATTTTTTTTCCCGCACTCTTTTCGTTTCAACACCCGCCCACGTTCTTTTTGAACGCTGTTCAGTTTATTCTCACAGGATTTCCTGCTGCGCAAGAAAAAAATGAACATCGTTCAGAATTTTTTTGAACAATGTTCAAAAAGCTGCAGGATTCGGCGTTTTTTTTGAAAATCAGTTTTGAGAGGGCTGGCTGTTCAATACGAAAAAACCCCTGCCAGACGGAGTACGCAGTTGGCAGGGGTCTAAGGTTCGGCAGGTGCAAACCGATTACGCGGTTGCACACATACAGGTACTGATTCTTTAATAACTAGAATTGGTAAAAAGCGACACGGCCTGAAAGGCTACAGCGTTTCAGGTTCAGGTTGCTCGATCAGCTCCGCCCTCGGCTTGATGAGCGAGTCTCTGCGGTATTCGGTAATCTGGAGCGCATAAGACGGCCAATCAAAGGCATCATCAAAAGCGCCTGCCGGTTCAATGCGAAGCCAAATGGCATCGTCCGCAGTCAGCGCGGTGTAACGGATTTGGTCAATGTCCGCTTGGCCATGGAAAACGCTATAGGGCGCCTTGTCCCAATCGAAATCTGCGGCGCTTTTGATATCATCAAAGCTGATAAAACCAGCGCCGCCAAGCACGCTGTCTAAGACGCCGTCATAGGCTAGGCTTTCATCGGGCTGCAGGTCTATGAGCACTGCCTTGCCGTCTTCCTTGGCAATGGCATAGCTGGCGTCCAATCCAAACACCTCCACTTTGGTCACGCTGTCTTTTTCTGCTGTTGGTAAGGTCAACTTGGTCCAGTTTTTAAGGCCGGTCTTAGGCGGCGTTAGCGGCTCAATGACATAGGTCTGGTCTGCGCCAAGGGCTTTGGCAAAGCGCTTTCCCCCTGCCGCAGGTTTGCCGAGCACCAGGCCCTCTTTGTCACTAAAGCGGATGCGTGTTGCGCTCTCGGTTAAGCCAAGTGCTTCATGCAAGCTTGGGTCATCCGTCTTTGCCTCGACGACGGTGATCCGGCTCACATCCAGCAACAGTTGACGGATTTTGCCTTGGTCGAGCGGGATGGCTGGCAAGGCAGACAGCGCCCAGCCTGTCTCGTTCCGGGTCAGCGCGATTTCGCTCTCTGCGTCTTCGATGGTGAGCGCCGTCACCGCATTGGGCTCGAATGCTTCTAACAGCGTTGCGCTATTACCGCTTTGCTCGCTGCTCGGTGATGCGAAATAGGTAATGGCGTACAGGACTATGGCGGCGCCAATGAGAAGGGAGAGAGCCCGTGCGTTCATGCGCGCCGCCTTGCACGCCGTCTCAGCGCCACGAACCCGGCAATCACCAAGAGGATGGAGGGCACCAGCAGGATATTCAGCCAAGTCAGGCCCTGCTGTAGGCGCTCAATACCCACATTCAGGCTGCGTTGCACGGCGCGCAGTTCCTTGCGCGTATTCACCAAGTCATTGCGGAAGCGATCAATCTCTGCCAGCTGCGCATCGCTGATCAGTACTTCGCCTTCGGGCGTCTCGGCTTCTAGCTCTGCCAGTCTGCGTTCTGTGGCCGCCAAATTCTGCTGCAGGATTTGTTGCCGGGTGGCAAAGTCCCGCTCGGCATTGCGGCGCAAGCGGTCAATGACTTTGAACGGCCGGGCTGACGTGCCGCGTGAGCGCAGCCCGATGAGGGCATCTGAGCCAGCCATATTTTCCGCAGCGTTCAAAATGAACCGTCCATTATCAGCTGTCGGCAGCACGACACGCTGGCCAAAGAGATCTTGTACTTGCGCCCAGAAATTATCGGCCAGCAGGTCTGAATCAGCGGTCACAATGACGTTGATATCGCCTTGCGATTTCGTCAGGTGCTCGCCTTCACTTTCTGCCGGCGCCCCGTTTGGAAAAGCAGTTTTGACAGCGCCGCGCAGCCGCCCGCTTAAGACATAGCGTTCACCGGTGGGCAAAAGGCCGCGAATGAGCGCATCTGGATCCGGCGCGCCGCTGACTTCCGTCGCATTGGTGATGCCCGCCAGCTCTGAGCTTTGAATTAGCGGTGTCAAGGTCAGCGGGCTATCTTCTTTCAGCGTCAGATGCCCCGCGGCCGCCAGGTTAATCTGTTCTAGCTCGCCGGTGACGATGTCATCGTCTTGGATATTAATCTCCCGCACGGCGAGCCAGGCGACATAATCGACAATGCCGCGGCTTGGCGCGCCAGGCGCACCGCCCATATTGACCCGCTGGGCTTGGTCCAGGTCGAGCACCACCAAACTGGGGTCATAGGCGAGCCCCCAGGCTTCAAAAAGCGTTGGCAGGTCCGACTGCGGCGGAACGCCGCCGGGGCGCGGCATGCCGAATTGGTCCCGCTGCTGTGTGGCGGCAGCAATTTCCGAATGCGGATCGACGAAAATCAAAGCATTGCCGCCGGCTAGAATGAACTGGTCCACGGCATAGAGCTGTGTCTCCCCAAGCGAGGGCGCATGGGCAAGGATGAGAAGGTCGGTCTCGCCGGGGATTTCCGTGAACTGGGCATCAAGCACTTGGATGTCAAAGCCCTCGCGCAGCTGGTCGTAGATGACATAAGGCTGCGCGCGCCCTTGCGCGGCGGCCATCGGCCCACCCAGACCAAATTGCAGCGGCAGTTCTGTAATGATGGCAATGTTTTGGGCATCGCTGTCGGTTGACGCCAGTTTGCTCACAAGCTGGGTTAGGTCATATTCCAGCAGGGCTTCGCGTTGCTGGGCCAGAAACGGAACCACTTCCGCGCCGTCAGCGGCATTGGTGCCGACCAGTCCGAAATAGATGGTATCGCCGCCTTGGCCGCGCACGCCTTCCAGGCCAAAAGCAACGGCCTCATCTTCTGCTTCAGAGAAAGGCTCTGGGTCGATGACCTTGAAGCTGATTTTGCCGCCAGACTGGGCTGCATATTCATAGAGCAGGTCTTCCACCCGCTGGGCATAGGCTTGCAGGGTTGGAAAGCCTGCCGCCGCCGTTTCAGAGAAGTAGAGGCGCAGCGTGATCGGTAACGAGACATCTGACAGAAGGGATTTCGACCCATCGGAGAGGGAGTATAGCCCGCCATCGGTTAAATCGACCCGCGCGCGCGACAATAGCGGCGTGCTGATGAGCGCAATGACAGAAATAAAGAACACGGCAATTGCTGCGAGCGCCCAGGACGTCTTGATTGATTTTCCAGCCATTAGCGCGTCTTCCCGGCTGTAATGACAACATGGGTTGCGCCTAGGAAGCTGAGGATGACCGCAGCGAAATAAATCACGTCGCGCAAATCAAAGACGCCGCGCTGGATGGCAATGAAGTGCTTTAACAGGCTCATCGTATCGAGCAGGGATAACAGCGGCTGTGGTGCCCAGCTTTCAAATGCGCCAATAACAAGCGGCAGTCCGCTTACGGTAAACAAAAAGCTAAGGCTGGCGCCGCCCACAAAGGCGAGCACTTGGTTGCGCGTTAGAGCGGAGGCAAAGGAGCCGATGGCGAGATACGACCCCAGCATCAGGAATGAACCCAAATAGCTGGCAAAGATAACGCCATGGTCTGGATCGCCCAGATAGGTCACTGTGATCCACAGCGGCATTGTGAGCAGCAAAGCGAGCCCGGCGATGGACCAGGCTGCCATGAATTTCGCTGCCACGGCTGCCCAGGGCGTGACGGGCAGCGTCATGAGCAGTTCGAGCGTGCCGCTGCGCCGTTCTTCCGCCCAAAGCCGCATGCCAAGCGCTGGCGCTAAGAACAAATAAAGCCACGGATGAAAGGTGAAAAAGGGCTGCAGGTCCGCTTGACCGCGCAGAAAGAAGTTACCCACATAAAAGGTGAAGATGCTGCTGAGCACCAGAAACACGATGAGGAATACCAGCGCCAAAGGCGTCGTGAAATAGCTTGCCACCTCGCGGCGGAAAAGGGCGCCGAAACCGGACATTAGGCTGCTTCTTCCTCTTCCCGGTCTCCGGTGGTGAGCGACCGGAAAACATCTTCTAAGCGGCCTTCCGCAACACGCAGGTCTTCAATCGGCCAATTGCCTTCCTGTAAGCGTTCATTCACCAAGGGCAGCAGCGCGCCTGTTCCAGCATTGGTGAGAATGAATTCCACGGCCTCTTGGTCTGATGGGCAAGGCCGCTCCTGAATGGATTTGACTTGCGGCATGGACGATAGAGCAGGCCGCAATGTTTCACTTTCGCTCACCGCCGCGCGCACGACGACGCGGCCATGCAGTGGCGATTTCGCCCGCAAGGCTTCCGGCGTGCCGTCCGCGACGATGCGGCCATGGTCAATAATGATGGCCCGGCTGCAGCAGGCATCAACTTCTTCTAGGATAAGGGTCGAAATCAAAATCGCATTCATCTCCGCCATGCCGAGAATGCGCTGCCGTACCTCGTGCTTTTGATTGGGGTCGAGGCCATCGGTTGGCTCATCGAGAATCAGAACGTCCGGGTCGTGCAAGATGGCTTGGGCCAGCCCAACGCGCCGCGCAAAGCCTTTCGACAAGGTATCGATGCTTTGCTGCAAAACCCCGCCAATATCGACTGCACTGACCGCCTTTGTGATGGCTTCGTCTTTCTCTGCGCCGGACAGGCCGCGCGCTGCCGCGACAAAACTTAGAAAGTCGCCAGCGGCCATATCCGCATAGGCGGGCGCGCCTTCTGGAAGATAGCCGAACACGTGCCGAGCCTGGATGGGCGCGCCGATGACGTCATGGCCGCTGATGAATGCGCTGCCCTCATCTGGGACGAGATAGCCCGTCAACATCTTCATGGTGGTCGATTTGCCAGCGCCATTTGGCCCGAGTAGGCCCAAGACTTCGCCGCGCTCGACAGACATGGACAGGCTATCGACAACGGTTTTGCCGTCATAGCGTTTGGTTAGATTTTGCGCGCTGATGAGGCCAGTCATGCGGGCAGGGAGCTTTCTCTATTAAACGCTGCGACCGGCTATTTAAAAAGCTCGCGCCTGGCTTGCAAGCATCTCATATGAAAAAAGGCCCGGCCTGTCAGGCCACATGTGCAGGGGGCAGAAGACATGTGGCAGAGCCAGACCGGGCCATGAGGCCAACATCGATTACATTAGAAAAGCAATGGGGCGCGAGAAGGACCCAATTGCGGCAATTTTTCAGCAAAGATGGTTAAAGTGTGGTCTTGTCGTCTGTCTCTTCAGCCTCGCTGACCGACCCAACGCCAGCGACGTCGGACAAGATTTTGTCTGGCTTGCCAGAATAGATGACGTCAGTAACGCCCGCGCCTTCCACATCTAAGCTTCCGCTCGCGAAGACATGCATGTTGGCGGCGCCTGCTGCATCAATTGCAACATCCCGGCACACTAATTTGGAGGCATCGATATTGACAGCGCCGGTGCTCTCTAGATCGAGCCTGCCGCATCGTCCAGAGATAATCATGTCCCCACTGCCAGCGATTTGTAGGATGAGGGTGTCAGCAGAGACGCCCTCAATCTCCGCTGCAAAGGACCCGCTTATCTCTAAGTCTGAAAGGCTTGGAAGCGTTAGGATGGCGGCATAGTCCCTGCGGGAGAACCAGCTTTCGCCCTTCGCGTCAATGCTCAGCAGCGTCTCTGATGATTCCACACTGACTTTATCCAACCGGTCGCGCCGTTCGGTGATGACGAGGGAAGGGTCTTGCCCAACCTGTATGGTTAAATCGTCAATGCCGCTTATAAGAACCGCTTCACTGGCCACGATGTCGTAGGTCTTCTCTAGGTTGCTTACGTCATCGTCAGCCGCTGCCAGGTTCTGCATGCCAATCAAGTTCAGCTGCAAAGCAGCGCACATATAGACGACAATAGCTTTTATGATACGCGGCATGGCGGAACTCTCCTCTCTTCTAATATATCAATTCGATATATTACGAATAATTCCATGAGTTTTTCAAGCGCTGGCTTGATTTTTTTAAGGTGAACCGCAGAATATACACAAGACCATGGCAACCCGGAGCATTCATGCCGGAAACACCCTCTCTTTCCCTTGTGCCCAATACTCAGCGTAAGGCCCGCCAAACCTGCTTTGACCGGCTAGAGCTTCAATCCATTCTCGATGTCTATGCCCGTATGGTGACCTATGGCGAGTGGAAGGATTATTCGCTCGACGTTCATGCGGGACACGCCGCCTTTAACATCTACCGCCGGGCCAGCGAAATGCCGGTCTATTCCATTGTGAAGGAACCGGCCCTTGCCCGCAAGCAAGGCGCTTTTCGGCTGCTCTCACAAAACCGCCAAATCGTGAAGCGCGGCCATAGCCTGGCTCAGGTGCTCAGCCCGCTGCGCAAGCAGCTTTTGAAAGTGGTGGACAGCCACTAATCGATGTCTTTCCGAGTCCTATTTATGGGAACGCCAGATTTCGCCGTTCCTGCCTTGAAGGCCGTGCATGCGGCTGGCCATGATTTGGCAGCCGTTTACACCCAGCCGCCAAGACCGGCAGGGCGCGGCAAAGCAGAGCGCAAAAGCCCAGTCCATGTTTGCGCAGAGGCGCTTGGTGTTACCGTTCTGACGCCCAAGAGCCTGAAAAACGAAGAGGCGCAAATCCAGCTGCATGCTTTTGGGGCGGATGTAGGCGTCGTCGTCGCCTATGGCCTCATCCTGCCGCAAGCGGTTTTGAATATGCCCGCTCATGGATTTTTCAACATTCATGGCTCCTTGCTGCCTCGCTGGCGTGGGGCTGCGCCCATCCAGCGGGCCATTGAAGCGGGGGACGTTGAGACCGGTATCACCATCATGCAGATGGAAGCGGGTCTGGATACGGGACCTATGGCGCTGAAAAGCGCGGCCCCCATTACGTCAGAAACCACAGCCCAAACGCTTCACGATGAATTGGCGCCCCTCGGCGCTGCGCTCATGGTCCAGGCGCTTGAAAAGCTGGCCGAAGGATCGCTGGTGTTGGAGCCACAGCCAGAAGATGGCGCAACCTACGCCGCCAAAATCGACAAAGCCGAGGCGGCGCTTGATTTTGCTGCCCTAGATGCGCAGGCCATGCAGCGCAAAATTCACGCGCTGTCGCCTTTCCCGGGCGCCTTTACCTGGCTAGGCGCCAAGCGCTTAAAGCTGCTGCAGGTCACGACCACTGACCAAACTGGCGCGCCAGGCAAAATCCTCGATAACCAGCTGACCATTGCTTGCCAGGCCGGGGCCATCCGCCCCGTGCGCGTTCAGCTGGAAGGGAAAGCTGCGATGGACGTGGCAGATTTTTTGCGCGGGCAAAGCATCCCGGTGGGCGATAGACTGCCATGCCCCGCTTCAAACTAACCATCGAATATGACGGTCGCCCTTTTGTGGGCATGCAAGCACAAGCCAGTGGGCGCAGCATACAAGGCTGCCTGGAGGCGGCCATTGAGGGCTATTGCCAAACCGAGGTGCGCATTGCAGCAGCCGGGCGCACCGATGCAGGCGTTCACGCCAAAGCCATGGTGGTGCATGCGGATATTGCCCGCGATGACCCGCCAGATGTCGTCGCTGCGGCCCTAAATGCGCATCTGCGGCCTGATCCCATTGCCGTCTTGAGCGCTACGCTTGTGGATGAGGATTTCCACGCCCGCTTTGCCTGCGTTGGCCGCTCTTATGGCTACAAAATTGTGTGCCGCCGCGCCCCGCTGACCGTCGACAAGGGCCTCGCCTGGCAAGTGCCGCAGCCCCTCGACACGGAGGTGATGGCCGCAGCAGCACAGCATCTGGTCGGGAAACATGATTTCACCACCTTCCGCCACGCGCATTGCCAAGCCAAAAGCCCCATAAAAACGCTAGACCGGCTGGATGTGGTGCGCGCCAGCGAGGAGGAAATCTGGGTCTACGCCGATGCC
This sequence comes from uncultured Sphingomonadales bacterium, assembly GCA_937884085.1. Taxonomy (GTDB): domain Bacteria; phylum Pseudomonadota; class Alphaproteobacteria; order Sphingomonadales; family CAKZYD01; genus CAKZYD01. The sequence goes on from CAKZYD010000275.1 coordinate 10,526, forward strand.
CGCTCCTTCTTGCACAGCCAAGTGCGCTCCATGGTGGGCTGCTTAGCCTTGGTCGGCAAAGGCGATTGGACACCAGATGATATGAAAGCTGCTTTAGACGCCGAAGACCGGGCCGCGCTTGGTCTAAACGCCCCAGCCTATGGCCTCTATTTTTTGAAAGCGCATTATCCCGATTAAAGGAAGAACTGGCGCAGCACGACGATGATGAATTCGCCTAAAATGATATCCAGTACAATCATCGCGAAAATCGCCCAAAGGCTGAGCCGCAAAGTTAAATGCAGGATATAGCCCTGGTATACGCTGCGCAGCGTTACCGCTAAATAATACAGGAGAAACAGGGTGTTGGAGCCTGCCAGCCCCGCTGCGCCGGCGGCGAGAACGGGGATATAAAAGGCAAAGGCGAGCGGCCTGCACCAATTATAGACTGTCATGGCGCCAAAATAGTTTTCTTTAACGCCCAGAAGGCCCGTAATGGGCCGCATTAAGAGGACGAACAGCACCCAATCGAGCAGGATGACCAAAATGGCGATGTCATAGGGCTCAGGCGTGCTGCCTTGGCGCATGAAATAAATATTCTGCAGATAAACCCCCAACATGAAAATGGGGATGAGGAACAACACCGCGGTAAAGCTCTGCCAAAAGCCTGCCGAGGACAGATCAAAGCGCTTTAAAGCCTCGGCATCGAACTGAGCCAGTTCAAAGGAGCCAATCAGTGCGCCAAAGGTGGACCCTGGTTTCACACAGCGGCCTCGAAGTGTCTGCCCCATAATTCAGCGGATCGGTCTCGCTGCCTCTTTTTCACCCTGTCCGCGTCATCAATACTCGCCGATACCGCCGGTATCGCCTCCGTTTGTTTCCTTGCAGGATAAAAAATATGCATGCGATTCCTCATCCGCTGAATTATGAGGCAGACACTAGAGGCGCAGCGGCGAAATAGCGGTCAAGGATACGGCCATAGACCTTGGACAACGCAACGACGTCATCAGCGCGCACGCGCTCGTCAATCTTGTGCATGGTCTGGCCAACAATGCCGAATTCGACTACAGGGCAATGCCGCGTGATGAACCTGGCATCGGATGTCCCGCCGGTCGTCGAAAGAATAGGTTCTACGCCGGTCTCTTCGCCAATCGCATCAACGATAATGTCGGTGAAAGGCCCACGCCTGGTAAGGAATGGCTCGCCTGACACGCGGATTTTCAGCTCATGCTCTCCGGCCGTCTTTTCTGCTAGTTCTTGGAGCCAGTGCGTCAGGCTTTCGCCGGAATGGTTGGGGTTGAAGCGAATGTTGCGCCGGGCGCACGCGGTTCCTGGAATCAGGTTTTCGACCGGGTTGTCCGTATCGACGGTCGTAATTTCCAGATTGGTCGGGTCGAAATCCTCATAGCCGTCATCCAGCGGCTTTGCCGTCACGGCATTCATGAAAGCCAGCAAGCGTGGAAAGGGACTGTCGGCCAGATGGGGATAGGCCACATGGCCCTGCGTCCCCAGCACGGTGAGAGTCGCATTCAAGCTGCCGCGCCGGCCATTTTTGACCATTTCGCCAAAGGTCTTCGGGCAAGTTGGCTCGCCAACGATGCAATGGTCGATGGTTTCGCCTTGCTCTTCCAGCCAGTCCAGCACGCGCGTCGTGCCGTGGATGGCGGGGCCCTCTTCGTCTCCCGTAATCAGAAGGCTGATTGACCCGCTTACCGTGCCAGCCTCAATCGCCCGTTCCGCGGCGACAACAAAGGCGGCAATGGCGCTTTTCATATCCGACGCGCCGCGGCCCATGAGCCACCCATCTTCGATGGTCGGCGCGAACGGGTCGTGGCCCCATTTTGCTGTATCGCCGGGCGGCACCACATCGGTATGGCCTGCAAAGCAGAAGTTCGGCGCCTCAGTGCCCCAGCGGGCATAAAGATTGTCGACTTTGCTGTCGCCGTCGCCAAAGGGCAGGCGGTGGCAGATAAAGCCAGCAGCCGTTAGCCGGGCCTCCAGCACATCCAAGGCGCCATCGTCCGTCGGCGTGACGGACCGGCAGCGCATTAGATCCTGCGCAAGGTCAAGGGCGGCCTCAAGCGCCACGGAGAAGCTCGTTCACAGAGACTTTTGAGCGGGTTTGCTCATCAACGCGTTTCACAATGACAGCGCAATAGAGGCCAGGGCCGGGCGTGCCATCTGCCAGTGGTTTGCCTGGCAGGCTGCCTGGCACCACGACGGAATAGGCTGGGACTCGGCCCATGAAAATCTCGCCCGTCTCCCGGTCAACAATCTTGGTGCTGGCGCCGATATAGACGCCCATCGATAAGACAGCGCCTTCTTCCACAATTACGCCTTCGGCCACTTCTGAGCGTGCCCCAATGAAGCAATTGTCTTCAATGATAACCGGGTTGGCTTGCAAGGGTTCGAGCACGCCACCAATGCCAGCGCCGCCAGACAAGTGCACATTTTTGCCGATTTGCGCGCAAGAGCCGACCGTGGCCCAGGTGTCGACCATGGTGCCTTCATCCACATAGGCGCCAAGATTCACAAAGCTTGGCATCAGGACAACGTTGGGCGCAATATGCGCAGAATGGCGCACAATAGCGCTTGGCACGGCACGGAACCCAGCGCGGCCAAAGTCTGCTTCCGTCCGGCCTTC
>CAKZYD010000276.1 GCA_937884085.1 uncultured Sphingomonadales bacterium
CGTTTAGCTATCCAAAGTGGCGACATGGTTTTCGGTAATCTTCTGATTATCATTGATTTCATATGTCCCGTAGCTGGATCTACGAAACAACTGAGTGCTGTGGTCAGGAGTGACACCCAATTCAGCGCTGTCATGTTGTCTGCGATAACTTAGATGCCGCCTAACCAATTTCCAATTGTCATGATACATACACTCACAAGTCAAGTGGTGTGGCACATCAATGGAACTCTCGCCCCGCTGTAATAGATGTTCCTGGACGTGGAGGAGATCGGCTGAGTTGGCGGTATATGTTTGAGCAAATGCCGTTTCGGCTACTTGTTCTTGGCCGCGCATCGAGGGTACGAGAGAGCGTCCTGAAAAACCATCTAGCTGACCACCCATCAGGTCTGCCACTGTTGGAGCAATATCTACTGTACGCACAGGTTCAGATAGCTGAATGGCGTCAATGTCCGGTGCATTAAAAATCAGTGGCACCCTCAACGCCCCCTCGGTGACTGAGTTATAGTGGCCATAGCTTTCACTTGAATAGTCTTCACCATGGTCGCCAAACAGAACTGTTAAGACTCGTTTTCCTTTTGTTTGCTTTGCTATGTTGGCGAAAAAACGCTGCAAATGCCCTGTGTCAAATCGCTGGATACCGTCTAGATACAAGCCAAACAATGTATCATACTGTTGGTTCACATAAAGCGCTTCGATTACTGCCTTGTAACGCATGACAGTGTTAAGTTCTTCATCTTGCACAAAGGTCTCTACAAATCGGTCAACTTGCGGGAGCGTTCGCAGATCGTACTTGGCCTCTAATAGGTCTGCGGTCTCTTTCAAATCTTGATTTGTGTCAGCATATGATGAATAGCCATAAGGCAAATGCACATCAGCAAAATGATAGAACATAAACGTTGGGGTATCTTCTGCCAAAAGAGGTAAAACCTCTTGGTTTGCTTCGACAACATAATTGTCTATAGATCTAGTGAAGCCTAAGTACTCACCTAGAACAAAAGGAAAGTCAGTTTTGAAAATAGTTCGATAGCCCATATTGTGGGCCATATCAAATAGAGTTTTACTTTTTAGACTTCCATTTAGGTATTCGTGTAATCCGGTTTCGACTGGCCATTTCCCAGAAAATATTGATCCATGCGATGCCGACGTATATGGCGCGGCAGTTCTAGCCTCCAAAAAATGTGCGGAAGATTTCGCGAAGGTGTCCAGTGTTGGCGTATCTGGATTTTCTGAAATTGAGTATTGGTAGGGCCAAATCTTATTCGGATTGGCGGCGACTGCGTCGGCACGCAGCGTATCGCAAGAGATAAGTAACACTGTGTCATAGTTCATTGGATAGACTTTCAGATCGCTGCTAAAAGGTGTGCCTGTTTATACTTCAAATTGACGCACAATACTTGAAGCTCTGTCAAGGTTGTCCACAAGCTCCTGTTTGTGGTCATGGTCTAGCGCATGATGTATTCTGTCGATACGGCGAAACAGTAGGCAGATGGGGATAGCTTTGAGGTAAAAAGATAACCTAGTCTGCAACTGTACTGGTCGCGCCAAACAGAACTCTGACGTTGCAATCAACTGCTTCAATTGGGGAATATGTTTCTGGTTCGCTCGATGCAGTAACGCCTTTGCAAGTTCGCATGTTGGATCACCCCATCCTGCATCCTCCCAATCAACAGCAACAACATGTCCATCTGGCGTATTGAGAACGTTATTTAAGCCTGGATCTCCGTGGCACAGGGTGGGGCGAAGCTCTGCCCAGTCCTCTTTTGTGCAAATGCCAGATATCCATTGAGTCGCGCGAAGTGCAGCTTGATACATTTCTCGTGTATCCTGACGCGGCATACACCGTTCTGCAAGCACTGTCAGAAGAGGTAGCATGCCCTCCGGATGGCACGGATTCATCTTGGCAGGCGCCAAACCAGCAATTTTACCGATTTGAGGCATACCAAGACCCAGAAAAGTGTTAATTGCTTGATGGAGTGCGTCATGAGATGGATTGAAGTCTCTCATAGATCTGCCCGGTACGTAGGCAGAAACCAAAAGAGTATAGGCATCGCCCACGGCGTTAGTTATCAATTTAACGGGACGCGCTGCGCGTTTTGTGTTGCGTAGATAGGACATTACGCGGTATTCGGTTTGTGCACGATGCAAATCGCCCGCTGCAAAGTATTTCACAACAAGAGTTGTGTGATCGGTCCTTACACTAAAGACACTATTCGTGAAGGCATCCAACAGTGTAACGCGAATGTCTTGGCGGTCACTCAAAGACAAGATATTTGCCTCTATGAGCACGTCATCAATAGTTTCTTCGAAATGATCAAAAATGCTGGTCAGAGTTCAATTCCGTGCTATGGCCCACGGTAAATAACCGGGTGTTGGGATCTCGACGTATGCCTTTACCTGCACGCCAGCTTGTAGTTTCAGATCTCTGTCGTCATCTGGCGAAATATCAATTAAAACGGCAAAATCCTCTCGGCAGTCTGTTGTGCAGCTTTGAGGTGTCTCTTCTGCC
>CAKZYD010000277.1 GCA_937884085.1 uncultured Sphingomonadales bacterium
GGGGCGAGGGCGCAAAATTTATCCGGGGCTCTGCGCAAGGCGGGCCGGTCAGTCAAAGCCTGCGCGGGCCCGTTATGCTCGCCGCCATTCTGCCCCCTGCACTTCTGCCCCAAGATGCCAGCCGCATTACGCCTCTCTCTCTGAACCCATTGCCATCGAGATCACAATCCGTGGCCACATCCGATGTGGAGGCGCTGCTAGCGGAAATACAGGCTGGCGCAGCTGGCTTATGGGCCCGCGCCATCCGCAGATGGCCCCGCTATCTGGAAGCCAGGGCTGTGTTTCGCGCAGCGATTCTAGAGATGCGCAGTCAGTCCGACCACCGGATGTCCGACCAGTTTTCCGCCTTGTTGGCGGGCTATCATGTGCTCTTTCGTGATGCGCCCCCTACCCCTGGCGAGATTGCGGAGCATCTTGAAGCGTGGAACCCGGCCTTTCTCGACGTGCAGCAGGTCCAAGAGAACAATTATGAACAGCAGTGCATCACACACCTGATGACATCGCCGGCGGAATTGTATAGGCGCGGGGATGCCAAAACAGTGGGTCAGGTATTGGAAGACATTGGCCAGGCGCTGCGCGAGCATGATGCCTCTGCAACGCAAACGATGAAGGCGCTTGAGGCCATAGGTCTGCGCGCGGAGGCTGGACAGCGCAGCGACACCAAGACCAACGGCATTGTGGCGCTGTTGGTTGCCAACCAGCATGAAGGCCTGCAGCGCATCTTTAAAAACACCCTTTGGGCCAATTCGAGGTGGCAACGCTCTTTGAAAAAGCTGCCTGATGCCAAACCAACAAAGCGGACCTATCGCTTTGGCGGCAGCATGCCCCAAAGAGCGGTAGAGCTGCCAGAGGCCTATATTCCCGACCGCCATACGCCAGAGAGCTAACCCTTCCCCCGCGCCCCCTTCCAGAAGGGATTTTCAGACAGGCGCGCAAGCAAAAATTCTGTCACATTGTCTACAGCCTGTCACGGGCATTTGTCACATCTATTTGCTTTATATGCAATGGGTTAGGGGCAATGTAGACAGTGTGACGGTTTTTTGCGTGCCCCTATAAAGAGACTTTAGGGGCAGAAAGCCCTTGGCTTCATTTTTTCCTTATAGGGAAAACCCCTGTCACATTGTCTACACTGTCACATTTATAGATATGGTATTGATTTTATTAGAGAAAATAGGTATTTTTGATGTAACTGAAATGTGACAAAATCCGCAAAAATGTGACAATAGCCTCTGGTTTATGGGCTGGTGTCTTGAGGGCCACAAGATATGGTGTCTAAACACAGTTTGGCGCTTGTCGCCGTCCAAAATATCGAAATGTTGCCGTGCCCACGGCGCTATCAGGGGCGCCAATCGGTCTCCATCAAGACGGTGGTGGATTGGGCGCTTGGTGTGGAGTGCGCTTATCTGTTTCACCCGGATAGAGACCTTGGCGCAGGCAGCGGCTTTCAAGACCCGCTTTTGCGCATTCAGGCGCTTGGCACGGTGATTGATAAGACTCATTTCACCGGCTGGCGCGGCACGGATGACCCGGTGGCGGAGGCTATCTTTCACACCGTCACGCAAATGGAGGGGGAGACAGCGGCGTTGCTGGTCACCGTGGCGATCTCCCTGCGTGAACCCAAAGATATCTCGATCCCCAAGGCGCAGGCGCGCCCTGCTGAATATGAGCAGATCAGGGTGGGCAACCGCTATGAGCCAAGCCCAATCGACCGGCCACCCGATGATTTTGCCCAGGGGCGCTATTGCCCCGTCATCTGGGTGGGGGAAACAAACCCCGATGGTATGCGCCGCCAAAAGCAAGCGGAATGGGCGCGCGGCCTCATCTGGCTGGCTGCAGCGCTCAACACAGGCATTGCCGGCGCACAAATGCCCTTTCACCTCACCGTGCCCAAGCGCCTCCTGTCAGATGCCGCGCAATAATATTGCGCGCTAAACCCCATTTTTTCAGAAACGCATTTTTTTGAATGGCGGAAACACTATGGGTTGACAGCAATGGGGGGGTTGACTAGACACAAATGACAGGGAGTTCGCCCTGGACGCAAAAACGAACATACATTCCGAAAAATTCGACGTTTAACAGCTTAACGCCAGCAGCCTTTTGCTTGGCAGTTTGTTTGCTGCCGCCCTCCCCCCTTTTCAGGCAGCCGCACGACCTGGACATGTCGCGAAACTGTCCTCACTTGATCCAAAAATAGCGCACAGCGTCAAAACGAGGAGCCGCCCATGGCGCAAAAGGAACTGCCTGAATGGACAGAGGCTGAGCTGACGGCAAGCCTTGCATTTCAGGGCGACGCCCATGATCAAGCGATTGCGATATTGGCGGCGCAGCGGCGGATCATTCAGCGGGCTATTGAGGCTGCTGACGCAGCGTTAGACGTTGTTGTGGCCACCAGGTCAACAGTTGCCTACAATTTCCCCGGCCTTGTGCCGCGTGACACCAATCGCCGCTTGATGGCGCAGGCTGCGAGCGACACAGATAGCATGATGTTGCCATTCATCGCGAAATACCGCGCGGTGTCTAATGGCTTGGATGCTGGTTTGATCCCCGAAGATGCTGGGCTGGCGATTGTCATTGATCCAAAGCTAGTCGCTATCACTCAGACCTAGTGTGGCCACCACACGAGCCATCGTCATTGGGACTGGCGGCGACTATGCAAGTGTTTCGGCGTTCAAGGCGGACTTAAGCAACCTTCCCAGTGATCTTGTGGCCGCCGATGAAATTTGGCAAGTTCAGTTTGTCAATAAGGGCACGGAGTGGGATTTAGGCGGGGGTATGGGCCTTGAGGGCCTGACCACTGACGACACGCATTTTGTAATCCTAGAGCCGCAGCCTGGTGGGTCGTTTCTTGACCTCTTTGGGCCTACCACGCCGTTCCGATACTATCCTGATGGCCTTGGCGTTGCGCTTGATTGCAATCGGGACTTCAACAGCAACGGTTTAGGCCTACCTGGCACATCTTTGGTGCGGCGGCTGATGATTAGGAACAGCCGGTTTCGGGGTGGCATTGCTGATGGCGTGCGCATGGAAGACTGCATTACGTGGGTGCGTGCGCAGGATGCCCATAACAACGTGCGCGCGACCCGCGTTCTGGCCTTTCAGGAAGAGACGAACGACAGGCATGGCTTTAGCCTGGACGGTACGGCGACGGTTGATCGCTATAATGATGGCGTTCTCTATATTCAGCTCGGTAATGGGCATCAGGGTGTAACCCAGATCAGGGGTGGGCGCGTTATAAACAGCGCCTATTTCGCTGGTACAGGCGATGATGTTGTCTCCAATGCAATCAACACCGGCAATGGTTTTGGTGAAATCGATTACTCTGCCATGGGGGACGCGGCGATTTCGGGGGCGGGCTTCGACAGTGTTGGCCCAAACATGCTGTATAATGTCGATATCACGACAGCGATTGAGAATTTCAGCTCTGACATGACGCTCATGGACGCGCGGCTGTCTGCCAGCAGTCCGCTTCGTGGGGCCGGTGAAGGCGGTATTGATCTTGGCCCAGGTTGGACTTTTGGTAGTGCCCCGCAGCAAGCGAGTGTTGCTGGTGTCGCCGCTGCGCCAGTCGTTGTGGCCAGTGCCGGCCAAATCTTGGTTGGCGCGGCGCAATCAGTCGCTGCCTCAGCTGTCGCCGCTTTGGCTGCGCAGCAGACGGCTGGGGGCACGCTAACAAAGGATTTTACAGTCCTACGCGGCTCTGGGGTTATCCTGGCGGGGCAGACGTCGCTGACCTTGCAAGAAGGTGTGGATTTCACGCTTGAGCCTGGCATTGCCAGTACGGCTTGGTTCGCGTTCATATCGAACACCCACTTTACGGGCATGGG
>CAKZYD010000278.1 GCA_937884085.1 uncultured Sphingomonadales bacterium
CAGACATTCAGAACGTGGGACCAGACCTCACGCTCGTCCTCGCCTCTGGCAAGAAACGCCTCCCTGTCCGCTATCGCCCGCGCATCTTCTGGATCTTCTTCCAACCGCACGAATATTCGGGCGGCTTCTTTGGCCAGTTGTTTTTGGACGCCTTCAGGCATGGGTTTGCTCAAACCTGTTTTATGGGTTCATACCCTTATAACGAATGACGTTCGCTGCCTTTCTACTCGATGCTTCAGTCGAGCAGTGCGAGCGTCAGATGTGCCACCACTTTTGTGACGTAATCGTAGACACGCGATGGCACAGTATCGAGATGTCTCGCAATTTCGGGATAAGTGCAGCCTTCAATGCGCCGCATGCGATATGCCGTCACCATTCGAGGCGGCAGTTCTTCCAGGGCAGCAACGATCTTACGCAACTCTTGCCGGGCAACCACCACACGCTCCGCGTCGCGCAGTTCTTTGGAAGCTTCGGTGTGGTACTTTAGGATTTCGATCTCGATCCGTTGGCGACGTCGCCAGTCCCTGGCAAGGTTGGCGACAGTGACACGAAAAATCGTTCGAGCGTCACTGGCCGGATAGCTGCTCCGCTCCCATCTCAACCAGCTATCCTGGACGAGATCCTCGGCGATTGCCTGATCGTGTACGATGCTGCACGCGATTGAAATGAGTTTTTCTCTATCTCTAAGAAAGGTCGTTGTTACTGGGTCTGCCATGCTGCGCACCAAGAACTAATGCCGGATTTCCAATTTCTCTGGCTATACGCAGGGCGTGGCTGAATTTGCTTTATATCAGTTTTTCAATTTGGAACAGTCTAGTCCTGCTGTGAAAACGTACTGCCAACGGTGTTGCTTGGCCACCTTTACATTTAGCTCGTTGCAGACATCGGCGGCGATGCAGTATGTGTGGTGAAACACCGCCGGTTGAGCACTAATCCCGGCCCATAAGAGACAGTCACCACCAAGTCTTCATGCTGCGGTCGCAGCCCGCTTAACAGACATTCGCCGCAGGAGCGAAGTCGATCACTACCCGAGCTGGAATTCCGTGGGACGAAGCTGTCACTCAATTTCTTGAGTTCCGTGGTCGCTCACTCAACTTACCGCCGATGCCTGAGATGCCCGCGGGGATCTTGCGCGGCGTGGCGTGGGAGATGAAAGTCATCTTTCAGAGGCAGCATTGCTGTTACCCCTTGCAGCGCCAAAAGTTAAATTGGGCCTGACGTTGATATATCCAGAAACTCCGCTGTTTTTTGTTATTGTAGCGTGTCTTAATTTGTCGGCCCGGCCGGGTTGGACCTAAAGTTTCTGGCCTTTAAAAGCACACATGGTTTTTGGCTTGTGATAATGGTAACGAGATATTTTACCGGCTGACCGATAAAGCAACAGGTCATGATGGCAAGCATGTCCGCAGCATGAAAACGCTTTGTGATCCATGAGCGAAAAACGTGACCCAAGAGGCTTCGAATACGATCAACGCTTAGATTTGCTTTTGTTGCTAACAACTCCCCACAAAACGTAAGTGCCAAGAGAACTAGACTGCCTTCGCTCTACATTTGGTTGATATTGCCCTCCGCGATTTGAAAACTACAAAGTCGCGATCATTTTGGTTCTATCAACACGGCTCTTGTTTCAAAGAAATGCTCGGCTAGGTTTACGACCAGCCAAGCGCAAGGCGTCCAGCGGAAATCGTGCCTCTATCGAAGGGTGCCTGCCGTGACGACGCCCGCGCAAAATGACCAGATTGTCGCCGTAGCGGCATTTGTCGAAGAACGAGAAGCTCTCATCTACACAGCAGCCCGCATCGTGGAGAGCCGGGCCGTTGCCGAAGAGATCGTGCAGGAAAGCTGGTTGCGGTGGAAACAGAAAGACTACTCTGCAGCAGATGCGCGGCCGGTGTTTCGCCGCATCGTGTCCAACCTCGCGCTTGATTGGGTCAGGCGGCGGCGCAACGAGACGCTGATCCTGCGCCAGACAACCCAATATGAGCAGGATTGCAGAGATGCCGAACGCATCATAATCGCGAGAGAGGACGTGGCCCAGATGGTCGTCGCGCTGAGCACCCTGCCTCCGCGAACCGTTACAGCATTTCGCATGTCACGGCTTGAAGGAAAGACCTATGCGGAAATTGCGCGGCATCTGGACACCGGTCCGTCCCGGGTGCAC
>CAKZYD010000279.1 GCA_937884085.1 uncultured Sphingomonadales bacterium
CATTGCAAAGGACGATAGCGTGCGCGCAGTCGTGCTCACAGGGGCTGGCGAGGATAATTTCTCTGCCGGCATGAACCTAAAGGAACTCATTTCCGGTGTTGAGGCACGCGGCGGCCAATTTGTTGTGTTGGACCAGCGCCTTCGGGTTATCTCCAAGATTGAAAATATGGGCAAGCCCTGGGTTGCAACGCTCTATGGCTATTGCCTTGGTGGCGGCCTGGAAGTGCCGCTCGGCTGCCATTTCCGTCTCGCAGCGGAAACAGGTGCTAAAATTGGCCTGCCGGAGATGGACCTCGGCTCAGTGCCCGCTTGGGGCGGGAGTGCGCGGCTCTCGCGCTGCGTTGGGCGGGACAACGCCCTCGACATGATTTTGCGCGCCCGCAAAATCTCAGGGCCAGAGGCCAAAGAGATGGGCCTTGTCAGAGACGTGGTGCCCAATGACCAGCTCAAGGCGCGCGCCATTGAACTGGCTGAGGAGCTCGCGTCCATGCCGCGCCTAGCGGTGAAAGCCATGATGGAGTGCATCGTGGGCCATGAAACTAAAACGCTAGAAGAATCGATTGCCGATGAGCGCGCCGCCATCCATGCCACCTTCGATACAGCAGACCGCCGCGAAGGCTTCAATGCCTTTGTCGAAAAACGCAAACCCGTTTTCAATCAATAGCTTGGAGAAGCTACCATGAGTATCAGGCGGGTCGTAACCGGCGTGCGGGAAGGCAAGGCTGTCATTGTGCAAGATGGGCCTGTTGAGACCTATGGGTTCGAAACTATTCCCGGCGCCACCCAAACCAATTTTTGGGGCACCGATGGGCCGCCTGAAAATGTGGGCGCTTCAAAAGAAATCCAAATCGATAGCATCCTGCCGCCTGCTTTGGGCTCGCGCTTCATGATCATCGATATTCCGCCTGATAGCGCCGCGCAGACGGCAGAGTTTGACCCGATAGCGGCCGCGCAGGAATACAAAACTGCGCTTGGAGACTTCGCGGATTGTTTTGAACCCGACGCGCCAGGCATGCACACCACACCCACCTTGGACTATGGCTTTGTGATTTCCGGCACCCCCGTGTTGGAACTTGATGACGGCCAGGCCGTGGCGCTAAATCCCGGTGACGTTGTTGTGCAATGCCGAACCCGGCATGCATGGCGCAATCCGTCAAGCGAACCGGCTAAGATGCTGTTCGTGCTGCTGGGCGAAAAACCTGATGGGTGACGCGCAAACGGTGGGCGCCGTTGCCCGGCAAAACGCAGAGAGGTTTGGCGCCCGCACAGCATTCGTCGACGCATATCGATCGGTCTCGTTTGAAGACTTTGCAGCGCGCAGCGAAGGCCTCCAGGTTGGCCTAAGACGCTTGGGCCTGGCACCCGGCCAGCGTGTCGCGATCCTGTCTAAGAACCGGGTTGAATATCTTGAATGTTTCATGGCGGCGGATGCCGGTCTGACGGTGGTTCCGCTCAATTGGCGGCTGACACCTGATGAACTTAGCTATGTGCTAAGCGATAGTCGCCCGACTGTGTTGATAGCCGAGGCCGATTTTATTGCGGCAATTGGCCCGGTCGCCGATAAAGTCTCTTCCATCCACCATCGACTTGCCATAGCCGAGACACCGCCCGAAGGCTGGACGTCATATGAAACGGTCACTCTAGGAGGCGCGGGCAAAGGCCAATTGCCGGACACGCCCGATTCCTGCGACGCAGCTTGCATCGTCTATACCAGCGGCACAACAGGTCGGCCGAAAGGCGCGGTGCTGTCGCACACAGCTCTGTTGGCCAGCAGCAGGCGTATCGCGCAGGAGATGTTGGCACTAGGCCCCGAGGATGTGACCTTGGCAGTGATGCCGTTGTTTCATGTGGGCGGCATGTGGTTTCATTGTTACCCCAGCTTTCAATCCGGCGCCTGCACCTATCTGCAATCCGCCTTTCGGCCCGATGAAGCCCTCGCCGTCATCTGCGATCACGGCATCACCAATGTGCATATGGCACCAACCATGGTGGCAGATATTTTGGACCGCCCAAAAACCCAAGCCGCCGCCAAAACCTTAAAGACCATCTTCTATGCTGCATCCCCCATGCCAAGCGAAGTGCTCAAAAACGCTATGCAGGCCTTTCCAACGACCGCTTTTGTGCAAAGCTACGGTTCCACGGAAGCGGGCCCCATTTGCTGGCTCAGCCCAGAAGACCATGTGGCAGGCGGCGCGCCTATTGGCGGATGCGGCAAACCCTTTATCGATGTTGATATCACTCTGCGCGACTTTGAGGGAAATCCAGTGGCGCCAGAAGCGGTTGGCGAAATTCATGTAAAGTCAGCCAGCATTTTGACGGAGTATTGGGACAAACCGGAAGCCACTGCGGACACCAAAGACGAAGGCTGGATTGCCACGGGGGACCTGGGACGGCGCGATGAAGACGGGTACTATTTCATCGTCGACCGAAAGAACAACATGATTATCTCTGGCGGCGAGAACATCTATCCCGCCGAAGTAGAAGACGTGTTACACAGCATCCCAGGCGTTGTCCAAGCCGCTGTCATTGGTGTGCCAGATGACCACTGGGTCGAGCGCGTCGTGGCATGCATCGTTAAATCACCAGACGCAGATATCGACGAACATGGCGTTGTTGCTGGGGCCAAAGCCAGACTCTCCAGTTATAAATGTCCCAAAGAAGTGCATTTTCTTCGACAGCTGCCGCGAAATGCTGCCGGGAAGATCTTAAAAA
>CAKZYD010000280.1 GCA_937884085.1 uncultured Sphingomonadales bacterium
ACCTCATTGGAGCTAGGGCGCATTGAAGCGGAGGTGTATGGCAACCTGTTGTCACAAGGCTCGATTCGCTTTCGCACAATTCGGATTCGTGATGCTTTGATTTCCCATCGGCTTGCTGAGGATGCAGGCATGTCTGAGCCCCTTGTTCCGAACGCGCTGTTTGAAAAGCTAGAGGCGCTGTATGATCAAGCGTTTGGGGATATGAAGCTGCAATTCCTGGCTGGGCTTGATGTGGAACGGCTTATAGTAAGGGTGCTGGATGGACCTGAACCCGCATTCTCTGGTGAGGGTGATTTGGCAATTCGCCAAGCGGGTGAGGCGCTGCAGCTAACCGCTGGTGTCAACTGGCGCGGCGGTGATGCCTTGCGCGGCGCTTTGGACAGCACAGTCTTTGCCATTATCGCGCCGGACCGGCCGCTCGATGCCGCCTTGAAGATTGAAGCACAAAGTCTTGCGCTTCAAGACGTGGGCGGTGCAAGTGGCCTAACCGTTGAAGCATCGTTGATTGCTGGCGCACAGTCCAATAGCCGGATAACGGCGGATGTGCGCGCTGAGGCCGTAACTATGGCGGCGGGCGACATTTATCGAGAGGTAACATCTTTCAAAGCGCTCGACATGACCCTTGAATATACTGCGCTGAAAGATGTCTTGAGCATCACACTGCGGCCGTTGACGCTTGATAATACGCTGTTTGCGGCGTCAGGGGACATTCTGGATATTTCGACCGATGTCGCGCAGGTAAAGCTTGCTGGCCAGTTTGGCTCAATGCCTGTCGAGACGTTGAAACGCTACTGGCCGACCGGTGTCGGCGAAGGCGGGCGCGTTTGGGTGGAAGAGAATATCACCGCCGGTCGCCTTATTAAGCCAAAGCTCGCGGTTGACGGTCCATTGAAAGACTTGGTGGAGGATACGGCAGAGCGAAATTCTTTGACCATCGCCTTTGGCTTGGAGGACGTGACGGCCCACTATCGTCGCCCTATGTTTCCGTTGCAGGGGGCATCAGCAGACGTGCTGATGACTCTGGATGATATGCGTTTTGATATCTCAAAGGGCAGCATCAATAGTGTGAATGCCGCCGGCTCGACGATCGTCCTCACGTCCTTTCGCCAGCGGCCTCAACTGGCCGAAATTGACTTACGGCTCGCCGGGGACGCAGGCCGCGTTGCCAAAGCGCTAGATGGGGAACCGCTCGAATATTTTACCGTCTATGGCATTGCGCCTGAAAATCTTCGCGGGCAGACTATCTCCCGCACCTTGCTACGCCTGCCACTGCTAAAAGACTTATTGATGGATGAGGTGATGCTTACCTCGCGGGTGGATGCAAATCGGCTGGTATGGGCGAAAGCTATGGAAGATGAGCCAGCCATTCTCAGCGGCGTTGTTTTCGAAGTCACGCAAAATGACCTGCTGCTGCGCGGAGATTATGCGTTGGCGGGGTTGGAAGGCGCCGTGCGTTGGAAGGAGGATTTTACCGGTAAGTCTGAAAAGCCAACCCAATTTGAAATTACGGGCCATATGGCCCCGGAAAGCCTCCCGCGTTGGATGCCTGGCATCGCCGATAGCGTTTTTGGCACGATCTTTTATGACGCTCAGTTGACGGGTAAATCCGGTACTATCGAGGATGTTGTGCTGACTGCTGACCTGACGGCAGCGTTGCTGAGCCTTCCTGAGCTGGGATATGAAAAACCGGTGGGTGCAAATGCCGAGCTTTATGCGTCGGGCAGCCGCAAGCAGGGGCGCCTTTTGCTGAACAGCTCAACTTTGACAGGGCCAGACCTGTTCATCATGGCGCGTGGCACGCTTGATGAGCAAAACCAAACCGCAACACTGGAATTGCCGCGGGTGGAAATTGGCCTAACAAAAGGCGAACTCAACTTGTCTAGGGAAACGAACAGCTGGTTATTGGCAGGTGTCTTGGAGACATTCGATTCTCGGCCAATCCTGGATATGCTCTGGGCAGGCGACCTCACGCCACCAGCTGATGAAGAACCAGTCGAGTCCACGGACCAGCTTTCGATATCAGTCGATGTTCAATCCATATTGCTCGAAAATGACAAACAGGCCGACAAGACGCGCTTCCTCGGTGCTTTTGTTGGCGACCATGTCCGCCAACTCAATGTCTTCGGCCAAGGGCCCAGCGATGCGCCTTTCACGCTGACCATTGAGCCCATTGATGGCGGGCGGCGGCTGGTGTTAGCCGCTGAACAGGCAGGCGGGTTGGCCAGTGGCTTGGGCATTTTAAGCAATGCTGAAGGGGGGCAGCTCTCCATCCAAGCGACAAGCTTTGAACGGGGCGAGACGCTTGGCCTCGCCGGTCTTTTAGAAATGACGAATGTGCGCATCACGGATACGCCTATTTTAGCGCGGCTGCTCGGGCTAGGCTCTCTAACGGGAATGTCAGACTTAGCACGCGATCGCGGCATCAATTTCAAAACCGTTGAAGTCCCTTTTGAACTCAATAATGGCATTGTGCGCGTGTCCAACGCCGCCGCCTATGGCCCAGCCATGGGTTTGACAGCGGATGGAGAATTCCTAGAGTCGCTGGAACAAGCTGACATTCGCGGCGTCATCGTGCCGTCTTACACCATCAATTCCGCCCTAGGCCGTTTGCCGATTGTCGGCAACATTTTGGTGGGTGGGGAGAATGAAGGCTTGTTCGGAATCAACTACAAGGTGACTGGACCGTTGGACAACCCGGAACTATCCGTCAACGCCGCTTCCGTTTTGACACCGGGCTTTTTGCGCGGCGTATTTGGGCGTCAAAAAGGCCGACTGGAGGAAACAAGCGCCTCCCAAGCCCAAGCCGCGCCAGGCCCAAGCGATGGCGCGAGCACATCTCTTAATCCCTAAAGACGCTTCAAGAGAGCGTCACAAGGCCATGGCGTTTCTTGCCAGCCGAAAGCTTTATTTTGCCATCTTCCAGCTGGTCGGCAGTTAGCGCCAAATCCTCCGCTGAGATAGCCACATCATTCAAACGCCCGCCGCCTTGCCGAATGAGGCGGCGTGCTTCGCCTTTTGATTTCGCCAGGCCAAGCGCCACGAAGGCGTCCACAACCGGCGTTCCTTGCGGCACATCCGCTTGCGGCAGATCTCCCCCAGCGCTGCCCTGCTCAAAGAGTTTTTTAGCGGTATCTGCAGCTGCCTGCGCGGCTGCAGCACCACGGCAAAGGGAGGTGGCTTCATCGGCGAGCACTTTCTTGGCCGCGTTGATTTCCTGCCCCTCCAGCGCCTCAAGCTTTGCAATGTCATCGAGCGGCAAATCTGTGAAAAGGCGCAAGAAGCGGCCGACATCCGCGTCCTGGGTGTTGCGCCAGAACTGCCAATAATCATAAGCGGGTAGGGCATTCTCATTGAGCCAGACGGCGCCGTTGGCCGTTTTGCCCATTTTCTGGCCGTCAGCAGTGGTCATCAGCGGCGTGGTCAGGCCAAAAGCGTTGCCGCTATCGACCCGGCGGACCAGCTCCATGCCGTTGACGATATTGCCCCACTGGTCACTGCCGCCCATTTGAAGCGTGCAGCTGTGGCGCCGGTATAGCTCTAGGAAATCATAGCCCTGCAAAATCATGTAATTGAATTCGAGGAAGCTGAGCGGCTGTTCCCGGTCGAGCCGTAGCTTCACGCTGTCAAAACTGAGCATGCGGTTGACGCTAAAATGCCGCCCAATATCCCGCAGGAACGGAATGTATTGGAGGCCAGAGAGCCAATCATCGTTATTAACCATGATGGCATCGGTCTGCCCATCGCCGAAGGTAATAAAGTTCTCAAAGACGCTTTGGATGCCAGCGATGTTAGCCGCGATATCATCATCGGACAGCATCTTGCGGCTTTCATCTTTACCGGTCGGGTCTCCCACTTTCGTGGTTCCGCCGCCCATCAGCACAATCGGCTTGTGGCCTGTCTGTTGCAGCCGCCGCAGCATCATGATTTGCACAAGCGAGCCCACGTGGAGCGACGGCGCTGTCGCATCAAAGCCGATATAGGCTGTGATGGTCTGGCCTGCCGCCTCAGCGTCCAGCCCTTCCATATCTGTGCATTGGTGAATATAGCCGCGCGCGCTCAGCGTTTGCAGGAGATCTGATTTCAAAGCGGCGGTTTGGGGGATGCCTTGCATCGCCGTTCCCTTTCATGCACGTGTTGGAAGTCAGCGGCTGGTAGCATAGGGATTTGGTCATGGACAAGGTCGCAAATACACAAGGAGATGGGCCGCGCGTCGCAATCGGCATGATGAGCGGAACGTCCATGGACGGGATCGATATTGCTGCCATCAGCACGGATGGAGACAGCATCCTCGCGCGTTCCGGCGGCGCTATGATGCCCTATCCGCCCCAAGTGCGCAGCGCGCTGGCCGCAGCCTTGGAGACCGCCCGAAGCCTTGGCACAAAAACCGACGCCCTTGATGGCTTGGGCGCGCAAATCACGCGGCTTCATGCCGATGTTGTGAAGGATTTTCTGTCCAAGCATAGCGCTCTTCAGCCAGATGTTATCGGCTTTCATGGGCAAACTGTTTTGCACCGACCAGAGCGGCGCCTGACGTGGCAAATCGGCGATGGGTCTTTGCTGGCTGAGCTCACAGGCATCCCTGTCGGCTGGGACGTGCGCGCCAAGGATGTGGCCAGTGGCGGGCAAGGCGCGCCGCTGGCGTCCGCCTATCACGCAGCCATTGTTGATGACGAACAGCCCGTCGCTATCCTCAACTTAGGCGGTGTTGCGAATATCACTTGGGTGTCCCCAAACGGTGACCTCATGGCCATGGACTGCGGCCCGGCCAATGCCCTGGGCGATATGTGGGGCGCCACTCACGACGCCGGCAAGTTTGACGAAGGCGGCCGCATTGCCGCGCGCGGCAGTGTCCGAGAAGATATCCTTACGAATATGGCTGATAATCCATTCTTCGATGCACCGCCGCCAAAGTCGCTCGACCGCCTGGATTTTGATTTAGGACCTGTGCGCGGCCTCAACCTCTCAGACGGTGCCGCCACTTTGACGGCCTTTACCGCCGAGGCCGTTTGGATCGCCCAAACCCATTTCCCGGAGCCGGTTGGCCGCTGGCTCGTCACCGGCGGCGGTCGCCATAATCAGGTTTTGATGGAGATGATTCAAAGCCGCGTGAGCGCACCCGTCGAGCCCATCGAAGCGGCTGGCTATGATGGCGACCTCCTCGAGGCAGCAGCCTATGCCTTCCTCGCGGTGCGGTCCATGCAAGGCAAGCCGCTAACGTTCCCCAGCACAACGGGGGCGCCGGAACCACTGCCCGGCGGGATCTTATCTGAACCTTAGGCTGTAAGCGCGCCGCTTAAAGTGTGCCCTCTTGGCTGCGCATATCCAAATAGCGGTCGATCGATCCGACAAGCTGCGGCAGATGCTGCTCAAAAAAGTGGTCAGCGCCTTCCACTGTCTCATGCGTGATGGTGATCGACTTTTGGGTCTTCAGCTTGGCAACCAACTTCTCAACCGACGAGGGGGCAACAATATCGTCCGCAGTGCCCTGAATGACGAGGCCGGAAGAGGGGCAAGGGGCCAAGAAGGAAAAGTCATACATATTGGCTGGCGGAGCGACTGATAGGAAGCCGCGGATTTCAGGCCGCCGCATCAAAAGCTGCATGCCAATCCACGCGCCAAAGGAAAACCCAGCCACCCAGCAGCTCGATGCATTTTGATTGAAGGTTTGCATCCAATCCAGCGCAGAGGCGGCATCAGACAGCTCGCCCGTCCCGTTGTCAAAACTGCCTTCTGAGCGACCAACGCCGCGAAAGTTAAACCGCAAAACGGCAAAGCCGCGCCGCACAAAAATGTGGAACAGCTGATAGACCACCTTGTGGTTCATGGTGCCGCCGCCTTGCGGATGCGGGTGGAGAATAAGTGCAAGCGGCGCGTTCGCCGTCTTTCCCGGTTGATAACGGCCTTCGAGGCGGCCGTCCGGGCCATTCATAATAATATCCGGCATTTTTGTCTTCTGCTGGTGGGTTTCCAGATAGGAGCCGCCCGCCTAGAATTTGGCCATGGCAACACCGTTGCTATATAGCCTATTAGACCTGCGGTGCAAGACGCCGCACCCTTGTAAGGCTCGATTGGACCAGATGCCCTCTAAGCAGTTGATATATTTGGACTACGCCGCCACGGCCCCCCTGCGTCCGCCGGTCAAGGCCGCCATGGCCGAAGCCCTTGATTATGTTGGCAATCCCTCCAGCGTGCACCGCGCGGGCAGAGCAGTCCGGGATAAAATCAACGCCGTGCGCGGGGCGCTGGCCGACACCGTAGGGGCCATGCCGGGCGAAGTCATCTTCACCAGCGGCGGCACAGAATCGAATGCGATCGCGCTTACGCAAGTCTCTAAAGATCGACGCTATGCGAGCGCTATTGAGCATGAGGCTGTGCTCGGCTGGGTGGATGAGGTTAACCGACTGCCAGTCACCAGTGCGGGCTTTGTCGATGTTGATGCGGCCGACGTTATCTTATCAAACGCTGCACCCGGCCTGGTCAGCCTTATGCTCGTCAACAACGCGACAGGCGCTATTCAGCCCGTCGCCGATATCGCTGCCATCGCGCATAAGCACGGCCACTTGGTCCACTGCGATGCGGTCCAAGCGCTTGGCAAAGTGGATATCGATAAGGCGTCTCTTGGCGCTGATTTTCTCAGTCTCTCAGCCCATAAAATCGGCGGACCAAAGGGTATGGGCGCTCTGATTGTAAAGGACGGTTTCGCCCTGCAAAGTCTCACCCAAGGCGGCGGCCAAGAACGGCGCCGCCGGCCAGGAACTGAAAATGTGCTCGGCATCATCGGCTTTGGCGCAGCGCTTGAGGGGTTGCAAGACTTTGCTGCGACCAAGTCGATGAAGGCATTGGCGCAGCAGGTTGCTGAACGCGCCGCAATTGCTGCCAGCGCCGCGCCGCGCGTACCCCACATCATGAGCCTTCATATGCCCGGCGTGAAAAACCAGCTGCAACTCATGCGCTTGGATTTGGAAGGCCTGTGCGTTTCGGCTGGCTCGGCCTGCTCCTCCGGCAAGGTGGCGGGCAATCATGTGCTGGAGGCCATGGGGCTTGCCGATGTCGCCGATGAATTCATCCGCATCAGCTTCGGCCCTGAGACGACCCGCGCGGAGGTAGACACTTTCCTCACCGCTTGGGATGCCATCCGTACGTCCCAGCAGAAAGCTGCCTGATGCGCGTCGGCAATGCGATTTACATGGACTATCAGTCCACCACGCCGCTCGACCCAGAGGTGCGCGCGGCGATGTTGCCCTATATGGAGGACCGCTTTGGCAATCCGCATTCCTCCTCGCACCGCTTTGGCTGGGAGGCGGAAGCGGCCGTCGATGTGGGGCGCGGGCGGGTCGCGCAATTGCTGGACGTTGATCCAGCCAATCTCTACTTCACAGCGGGCGCCACGGAATCAAACAATATCGCCATAAAAGGCCTCGCTCTGGGCAGACGCGGCCGCATGATTACGCTCGCCACCGAGCATAGCTGTGTCCTGGAATCCACCCGCGCGAGCAAACAGTTCGGCAGCGAGCCGCTCATCCTGCCCGTTGAGCAAGACGGCCTGATCAATTTGGGCCAACTCGAAGACGCACTGACCGAAGACACTGTCGCCGTCTCCGTCATGGCCGTAAACAATGAAATCGGTGTCATCCAGCCCATTAAGCAGATTGCCGCGCTGACCAAATCGCGCGGAATTTGGCTTCATTGCGATGCAGCGCAGGCCTATGGGAAAATCCACGTCACTGACCTTGCCAAGCACGCAGACCTCATCAGTCTCTCTGGCCATAAAATCTACGGCCCCAAAGGCATAGGCGCGCTTTATGTTGCGCCAGAGGCCAAGCGCCAAATGGGCGTCCTTATGTCCGGCGGTGGGCAAGAGGGCATGCTCCGCTCCGGGACGCTCGCGCCTGCTTTGTGTGCTGGCTTTGGCCAAGCCGCGCTGCTTGCCGAAGGCCAGGTTGAGGCTGAAATGGCCCGCGCCCAGCGCCATTTTGACCAGCTTATGGCAGGCTTTGAAGCCATGGGCGTCCCCTATCAGCTCAACGGCCATGCCGACACGCGCCTCAAATCCAACCTCAACCTGAGCATTGAAGGCCATGACAGCGCCCGCCTCATGGCCAATCTGCGCCGCTTAGCCGTTTCCTCCGGCGCCGCCTGCGCCTCCGCCAAAGAAGGCCCGTCTTATGTGCTAGAAGCACTCGGCGTTCCCGCCGCTCTCGCCGAAGCCTCCCTACGCATCGGCACAGGCCGGTTCACCGATGACGCACAAGTCGATGACGCGCTCGGCTATCTAGAAGACGCGCTCACCAAATCGCGCCGCAAATCATGGTCCAAATAACCATCCTCACCCAGGACGGCAAAGCCACCGCCATAGACGCCGCCCCCGGCACCCGCCTCCTAGACATCGTCCAAGCCGCAGGCCTCCCCATGGAAGGCACCTGCGGCGGCGCCATGGCCTGCTCGACCTGTCATGTTGTATTAGGAGAGGCTGATTTTGACCGCTTTCCTGCGCCGAGTGAGGAAGAGGATGACCTCTTAGATATTACGTGCGGCGTGAGTGAGACGTCCCGGCTGGCGTGTCAGCTGGTGATTACTGATGCGCATGATGGGCTGAAGGTGATGCTGCCAGCTGAGGTTCGGTCTTTGTTGTTTTAAAGCTTTGTGGGCAACGAAAGTGTTTCAAAATCCGTAAAGCAAGAAGTCCAGCGCGTTGGAGACTATGTCGCCATATTCAGTCTCTATGTTTTGCAGGACGGGGCCAAGTTGCCGTCTGGCCACTGCAGCAAGGTCGGTAGTCATCAAGACATATGTTTCGTCTAAGATCACAAGGTTGGGGGATAACCTTGATATCTCCAAAGCTCCAACGGCAATAACAGGCGACAATGGGATGACCACGCGACTGGCTAGATCGCTTAAGATTTCTGCCTGAACGTCAACGACGAGCGGTGTACGTTTGGACTTTGTCCGATAGACGTCAAACCGTGCCATCTAGCTCTTTCGTCCATTCTGGCGTCAGCAGCATGCCGTCTCGTTCTACGCGCGCATTGTGTTTTGCAATGGCGTCCTTGTTCTCATCACGCCACGCCTCTTCTTTCGCTTTCCGAATAGCTGATTCAATGCCTGCCTCTGCGGCCTTGGAGGCATTCAGAGACAGAGCCTTTGCCTGCTCCATAACATCGGTGCTGATCGAGAGATTAACGCGTCGCCGCTTTTTGTCCGGTGCCTGAGCCATATCTTTCAAACATTTTTATACGTATAGTTTATGCGCATAAAAACGAGCAGGCAAGGATTTCGCTCGCTGTTGGTCTTGCTGCGCTCTAAAGCCAGATGAAATCCATCTCTTCCCCGGTTATAGAACCAAAAACGACGGATCTCCCAAATGCTAGACGCCTTACAAACACCCCAGCCAATCTACCTGAAAGACTACAGCGCCCCGGTCTTTACAGCCCGCCATATCGCGCTGGATTTCAAGCTCGACCCAAAGGAAACGCAGGTCGTCAGCAAAACGACCTACGAACGTCCCCAAAATAATGAGGGCGATGGCCCACCGGTGTTGCGGCTCCACGGGAGCCATCAGGTGCTCAAATGGGTCAAGCTGGATGGGGCTTTGCTGGACTCAGAGCGTTACAGCCTGAGCGATGAGGCGCTGGAGATTGCGGATGTGCCGGACAGCTTTGAGCTCGAGATTTGTTCGACCAATTGCCCGGAAGAGAATACGGCCCTCACGGGGCTTTATATTTCGGGCGGGAATTATTGCACGCAGTGTGAGGCCGAGGGCTTTCGGCGGATAACCTATTTCCTCGACCGGCCCGATGTGATGGCCACTTATGACGTGCGCATTGAGGCGGATAAAGCTGCTTGCCCGGTGATGCTGTCAAACGGCAATCCCGTTGGCACTGGCGATTTGGAGGGTGGGCGGCATTGGGCGGCTTGGGAAGACCCGTTTCCTAAGCCCAGCTATCTCTTCGCACTGGTGGCAGGGCAGCTGTCGGCTGTGACGGATCGCTACACGACTGTGTCTGGCCGAGCAGTAACGCTCAACATCTATGTGCGCGAGTCCGACTTGGATAAGTGTGACCATGCTATGGAGGCGCTGAAGAACTCCATGCGCTGGGACGAGCAGACCTATGGCCTCGAATATGACCTCGACCTGTATAACATCGTTGCCGTCAGCGATTTCAACATGGGGGCCATGGAAAATAAGGGCCTCAATGTCTTCAACACGCGCTATGTGCTGGCCAACAAGGATACCGCGACGGACCTGGATTTTGACCTGGTTGAAGGCGTCATCGCCCATGAGTATTTTCACAATTGGACGGGCAATCGCGTCACCTGCCGGGACTGGTTTCAGCTCAGCCTGAAAGAAGGCCTCACAGTTTACCGAGACCAAGAATTCTCCGCTGATATGGGCAGCCGCGGGCTCAAGCGCATTGATGATGTGCGCGGCCTCAGGGCAGGGCAATTCCCGGAAGATGCAGGGCCCATGGCGCACCCAGTGCGGCCCGATAGCTATATGGAAATCAACAATTTTTATACGGCAACCGTCTATAACAAGGGCGCGGAAGTGGTACGGATGTATGAGGTGCTGCTGGGCCGCGATGGCTTCCGCAAAGGGATGGACCTTTATTTTGAGCGCCATGATGGCGAGGCTGTGACCTGCGATGATTTCCGCGCAGCCATGGCCGATGCCAACGGGGCGGATTTAGAGCAATTTGGGCTGTGGTACGCCCAGGCGGGCACGCCCATTGTCACGGCGGATTGGTCTTATGGGGATGGCAGTCTTGAGCTCACCCTCAAGCAGTCTACGCCCGATACGCCAGGCCAGAGCGACAAGGCCCCCATGGTCATCCCGGTCCGGACCGCCCTTCTCGGCAAGGATGGAAAGCCGCTGCGCTTCAGTGTCGGCAATGGCGCAGCCGAGGAAGAGCATGTCCTAACGCTTACCCAAGAGGAGCAAACGTTCACGCTCAGCGGGCTTACAGACGCGCCAACACCATCCCTGCTGCGCGGCTTTTCAGCGCCGGTGAAACTGGAAACAGTGCTGTCCGCCGAAGACAAAATCTTCCTGGCTGCTCATGACAGCGATGATTTTAATCGCTGGGAGGCTATGCAGTCCTTGGCCGCCGATATCATTCTAGCCAAAGCCGGAGCGCGGGAAGAAACCGGCGCAGGCGCCTCGGCTCAGCCGCTCATCGATGTGATGGCCTCAGCGCTTGGCAATGCAGAGTTAGACCCAGCCTTTCAGGCGGAGATGTGCCTGCTTCCAACGGACACTGTCCTGATGGAGCAAGTCGCCGTCTCAGACCCGCAAGCCATCATCGCAGCCCGGGAAGCCATCCGCCGGGATATCGCCGCTGGTCTGGAAGGCCTCTGGGCCGAGATTTATCATACTATGGCAGGCGGCGGCGATGGCTTGGACCGCACGGCGCGCAGTGCGCGGCGGCTCAAAAACGTGGCGCTGGGCTATCGTATGGCAGGCGCGCCCATGGATGTGGTGGCTGATGCGTTTCTGCAATTCTCTTCTGCTACGACCATGACAGACTCTCTGGCAGCGCTCGGCCAGCTGTCGAACACAAATACACTAGAGCGGACCGATGCGCTCAAGGCGTTTTACGACCGCTGGCATGAGGATGCGCTGGTACTCGACAAATGGTTTTCGACGCAAGCGGGCTGCCTACGCGACGATGTGCTCAAAGAAGTGATGGTCTTGACGCAGCATCCCAATTTCAATCCTAAAAACCCTAACCGCTTCCGCTCCGTCGTGGGTGCTTACGCCTTCGCCAACCCGAAAGGCTTCCACCGGCGGGACGGAGCAGGCTATCGCTTCCTAGCCGACCAAATCATCGCCATCGATGCCGGCAATCCGCAGCTTGCAGCGCGCATGATTGCTCCGCTTGGCCGCTGGAAACGGCTCGCGCAGCCTTATTCATCGGAGATGAAAGCACAGCTGAAGCGGGTTGCAGACCATGAGGGGTTGTCCAAGGATAGCGCTGAAATTGCGATGAAATCGCTGGATTAACGCCGTCGTTCTGAACTTGATTCAGAACCTGGTAGACACGTCCGCGCCCTTTCTTGCTAGAGATGCTGACTCAAGGTCAGCATGGCGGTGTGTGTCAGTAATTCACGCCCATCGTCAGCCGTACACCAGAGCTCGACACGCTATCGCCGCCGAGCTTGGCACGGTATTCGAGCCGGGCATCGATGACGCGCGCCGGGTCGGTCAGATCTTCATCGCCAGGCCAGAGGCGCAGCCAGATGCCCGCCGCTGCTTCGTAAAGGTCCGTGTTGCGGCCAGCAGCGTCTTCATAGCTGGCGGACAGGCCTGCGAATGGAATGAGCGCAAAATGCCGAGCATCAAAAGGCCGCCAGCCGAGGCCGATGCGCACATCGCCGAGCAATTGAATGTCCGGGTCGGCCGGGTCGATGAGCGCCACGTCAGCATAGGCTGACCAATGGAGCCACTTGCTTGAGCCAACCGGCGGGATATAGCCGCCGCCTGCGGACCAGGAGGTGCGCAGCAGCCAATCATCGCGGGTTTGGCTGCCAATGGAGATAAGACGCTCTGCTGCAGTGATGAGGTTGAGGGACTTGAAGGGCTGCAGTTGGACGCCGATACCGCCCTGCGCCGTGCTCCAATCCGGGCTCAGGCTTTCCGGCTCATAGGCCCAGAGGAAACGGCTGTAGACGCTCATATTGTGGCGGCTGGACCAGCCTTCAAAGGGCAGCCTGTAGGTGGAGGCAAGGCCAGATTGGCTTTGCGCGAGCGAAGGGCCAAAGGCGACATCGCTGACCCGGCGGCTGCCTTCGCGCCAGACAGTGTAGCCTGACAGTCGCAGGGGCCGCGACAGCGCCGCGATTTCGCGTGCAATGCCCGGCTGCACCCGTTCAACGCCGCTATAGGCCGCCGACGCGAGGAAGGCGGCCCGGGCGGCAGGGAAATTGCCGTCTTCTTTGTGCAGATAGCCGACCTGTCCATGAATAAGCGGTTGGTCGGCCACGTGCTGCAAGCTTTGTTCAAACAGCGCCATGGCCAGCCGTCGATCGCCGCGGCTCAGCGCATTATAGGCAGCGTCATTGAGCTGGTTGATGGTCTGGATGGCTGCAGCGGGTTCATAGCGTTGTGCCACTGCGGCATCTTGCGCTTGTCTCGGTGCTGGTGGAGGTGGTTTTTGTGCGGGCGGTTTAGGCCGCTCAGGCGGCGGGTCCCAGCTTTCATAAAGAGGGTGTTTTACCTGTCTAGGAAGCAAGGCCAGGCGTGGCCGTAGCTTCACTTTCAGGCCGGGGCTTTTTCTTGCGGTTTCGCTTGGCCGTGATACCGCACTGGGAGCTTGGATAGTCGGCGCAATAGCGGTGGGTTCAGGGGCCGCTTTTGGTCGTTCCAATGCCGGGGCTTGAAGCGCTGGCATCACTGTTTCCAAACGAGGGACGTGCGATGCTTCCAGAGGCGTTTGCTTAGCTGCGGCCGCAAACTCAAGATGGCGTGCATCGCCATGGTCAATGGCTGCAATCAGCCCGCCGCCGCATAAAAGAGCGGCGGTGCACGTCCACAAAGCGCGGCCGGGCGCCATCACCGACTGCCGGGGAGTTTGAGGGCAGTGCTGGGGAGGGGGATTTGATGACGGGTTTTGTGCCAGGTCTGTTTGGCGCCGCTGCGCCGCGCCTGGCTGAAAAGACGCGCAGCGCGTAAAGCCGCAGCAAAATTGACGACGTTGCCAACCACGATACGCAGCGGACTAACGAGCGCCTGCGCGAGCCCATACGAGCGGTAGACGAAGGCAAAGCGGTGCAGGACCCTATTGATGAGGAAGAAAAGATTGGCTGCGAGTATCCACCAAATGAGGGAGCCTTCAGGAACAAGACGCGCCATCCCCGCCGTGCGCGCCTCTTGCGGGGAGGTGACCCACCAGATGCCAAACAGGGCGAGCAGCACATAGGCTGCCATTGCGGCCATCGATGTGAGCAGCGCTTTGCGGTCCCGCCACAGCATATAGCGCTGTGCCCAGTGGCCCTGCCATCCGCGATGGTGCCAGCTCTCTAAAACAATGCCGAGCAGCCAGCGTCCCTTTTGCTTGACCGCATCGCGGAAGCTGTTGGGGAAGTATTCTTGTGTTGCCACATAGCTGCGCTCGCCGCGCTTGCTAGGCAGGCGCACGAAAATACTGTTGAAGCCATGCCCTGTCAGGTCAAAGGCGATATCATAATCCTCGGTCATGGAGCGGGTATCGAACGGGCCATTCTCACGCACCATGGCGAGGGTCTGCAGGCCTTCACTGGAAAACGCGCAGCCGACACCAGCGCTGGGCAATGGGCAGCCCAAAGCCTCACGCACTACCATATCCTTCGTGTGGCTCTCGGAGAATTCGTCGAGATAATGGCCTCCGACCAAATCGAAGACGGGCCTTGGCAGAGGCGTAACCGGTAGTTGGATGATATCAGCGCGGTCTATCAAATGGTTGAAGACGACCAGTTCGCTGGGATGCAGAATGTCCTCTGCATCATGCAAAATGATGCCGCGCACGTTCGCCTTGCGGGCCCAATCGTCGATCTCGTTTATGTAGCGATAGATGGCGTTCAGGCAGTCTGCTTTGCAGGTTGGGCCTATGGCGTCATGGTCAACGACACAGACGCGGTGCGCGCAGTCGCCGTTTCGTTTTTGGAGGCCTTCGATAGCCTGGCGCGTGGCCAAATCATTGCGATAAACGCCAACAAAAATCCGGTAATTATCATAGCGCAGGTCGCGCACCGCCCTTTCCAGCATTTGTGCGATGACTGCACTTTCGTCCCAAGCGGGCACACAGATGGCAAAAGCTTTCTGCGGTTTGCGGTAATCTCGCATGGAATGTGCACAGGCACGCCCGAATCGGGGAAAAACAACCAGTGCGCGATAGACACGTCGCAGAGTATAAACACAGTCGACGAAGAAATCGTCAATTGCATTAAGAAACAAGGCCAAAGCAATACTATTGAAGAAAAGTATATAGACCCAAATGGCTATTTCAGCCCATATAGGTTGTATAGATTCAACCATGAGAAGTAATGATCAGCATGTGCCACCCCGTGCGAATAAATAGCACAATGCCATTTATATTTACAGGGTAGGGTTGAATCGTTTCAATCTAATGGGGCTGTCTAGCAATCAGTGTATTGAGTCTACGGCCTAGCACGATGCAGGTTTTCCGCATTGCGATTTGACCGTCAGCGACGCCGTCGCCATACAATGATCGCAAGCCCCGGTAGAAGGAGTGCCAGGGATCCAGGGACTGGAATTTCAGTGCCCGCGACAACAATTACCAGACCCGGAGAAGAGACCACCAGATCGCCAAAGGTGAAGCGTAGCACAATATCATAGGTTCCAGCCTCATCGAAGCTGATTGTACCAGGCATCAACGGGCTATCGTCGGTGCCCAATCCGGTGGCCAGAAATACTTCCATTCCTGCATCTAAGAGCAGCCACTCGATATCGAATTCATCAAGACCGATGTTGAAGACCGAGTCAGATCCATCCAGAGCAAACTCTTCTTCAACTAGAACGTTATAAGGGCCCCCAGCATCTGGGAGCAGCACTAGGCCTCCGCCAGTATCACCGCCAGTATCACCGCCAGTATCACCGCCAGTGTCACCACCAGTATCACCGCCGGTGTCTCCCCCGGT
>CAKZYD010000281.1 GCA_937884085.1 uncultured Sphingomonadales bacterium
AATCCTCCCCCAGAACGGGGGAGGACTTTCTTTTGCTTGCTTCACATGAGGTGCTGCGCTGTTAGCAGGGGGCCCGATTTGCGAAGCCCAAAAGTCACAAAAGTCACACCTAGTTTATTAAAGCGAAGTCCTACTTTTCAAAGAGCGGTTGGCCTATTCGTGCCATTGGCAACCATAGTAGCGCTTTGCATGCGTGTAGGACAGCACTTGCTGCTAAGAGCGCGTCCGGCACATCATCGGGCCGGACCGGCTCTTAGGCGGGTTGGGTCAGTCCAAGCGATGTGTTCACTTGGTCTCGCAGCGCTGCCAGCGGAACACTGTCCGGTTCAAAGCCGCGGCGCGCTTCAATCATCTGCTGCGCTGTGACCAGCCGGCCAGACTTTATCGCGGCATCGAGCAAAATTTGCTCAAATAAATCGCGCTGGGCGTGGCTGCCGCCGATGCTGAAAAGTTGCGGCATGGCGAGGATGAGGTGCTCAAAGGCAGCGGCATAGTCTCCTTTCGCGTGGGCCATCAGAGCAACGGCGGCAGGGCAGGTGACTTTTTGCCAAACGTCTTCGGGCTCTGCTTTGATGGCTTCAAGCAAGTCGCCTGCTTCTGGCCGCCCGGCCTTTGCGAGGCCGTAGAGATATTGCAGCGACAAGAAGGGCTGAACCGTATCAGCACCGCGCCCCTTAAGGAGCTGGCCGAGGGCAATCCAGCGGTCTGCGATGTCAATACCAGCGAGCTCCAGGCGGCAGAGGAGCGAGATCGCGCCCACCTGGTCCTGGCTATAGCTGGGGTCGGCGTTCAGCGTATGGTGGTCATAAATGTCGAGCGCGTCGTCAAACCGGCCAAGGCTGAGATAGAACAACGCTTTGTGCCACCAAAGATGCGTCAGCATGAAACTGTTGAGCCCAGTCCAGGTCGGCTCCACGGACTCTAGAAACGCTGCGCCTTCGGCCGTGCGCCCCTGAGTCAACATCACATGCGCTAGAGCGTGCTGGGCCCAAGGTTCTTTCGTCTCAAAAGCAAGGGCAGTGCGGGCCGCCGCTTCCGCCTCAATCAGCCAATGGCATTGCTCATAGGCGAAGGCCAGCATGCCATGCACTTGGGCGACCCTTGGGTGCGCTTTATAGGCGGCTTGGGCAGCGCGCAGCATGGCGGGAGCATCGCCTGCATTGAACGCGTGGTATTGGTGCAGCTTGATGAGGACGAGGTCCTCTGGAAAGCGAGTGACAGCCTCTTCGCCCAACTGCCGCAGCGCCGTGTAATCGCCGTTCTCTTGCCCCTGTACCCAGGCTGCGGCATAGCGCAGCGTAAAGGCCTCCCGCTCTGTGATGCCGTCTGAAAGCGCCTCTGCCTTTGCAAGATGCGGCGCTGCCTGGTCCGGCCCATCCGGCGCTTCCAAAAAGAGGAACAAGATGGCTGAGTAAGCATTGACCAACGCGCAGTCGCAGCCGACAGACTTTAAAACGTCCGCCGCGCGCGTTTCATAGCGCAGGAAGCCTTGAACAAAGTCGTTGACCGCTGCCAGCGCGGCAGGGTCATCTGTTGTGACCTCTAGTCCAAAATCATCCGTCAGCATGGTGCCTTAATAGCGGATGGCAAAGCGAAGGCCATAGGTTCTTGGCCGTCCGCGATACCCATTGGCGACGAAATTGCCATTTGCATCGCTGATAAAGAAGTTCCGGGTCTCATCATAATCGGTATTCGTCAGGTTTCGGGCGAAGACTCCAAACTGCCAAAGACCGTCTTCTGGCCCCACGCTAACTTGGGCGTTGACGAGCCAGAAGCTCTCTAGGCTGAAAATCTCAGAGCCAAGGCGGGTTCGGTCTATGGAGTCCCGATACGTCCAGTTCCCATCGAATTGCAGGGTCCAGCCGTCCACCACGGGTTGGATGACCTGCAGGGAGCCGACATAGCTCCACGGCGCAATGTTGGGCAGGTCTTCGCCGGACCGGTCGATGAAAGCAGGGGAACATGGGCAATCCAAATCAGAATTTGCCAGGTCCACATCCTGGAATTCTTGGAATTCGCCCTTCTTCCAACCAATTGCATTGCTTAAGGTGACCCCGTCGACTGGTGTCCAAACGGTTTCTAGCTCAAAGCCGAAGATGCGCGATGAGGGCACATTGATGGTCCGGCCCACAGCGGCAAAGGTCGGGTCAACGACAAAGCCCTGAATCTGCTGGTCGCGATAGTCATAATAGAATGCCGCCACATTGACCCGCAGCGTGTCGTCAATCAAATCGTTCTTTGACCCAATCTCAAAGGCCCAGAGCCGCTCGTGGCTAAAGGGCGCGGTTTGCGGCGGTGACAAGGTGTTGAAGGCGGTAAAGCCGCCAGATTTAACACCTCGGCTGATAGAGCCATAGAGTAAGGATCGGCTGGACAGTTGATATTGGACGCTCGCCTTTCCAGATACTTGGCTTAGGTCTGCTTCGCGTGGCTCTGAATTGACAAAGAGGAGTTCGAGCGGCGGATCAACTGGCACAATGCCCGTTGTCGAGAGGCTCACCAGATCCCGATTCTCATCCTCATAGCGAAGCCCCAGTGTCGCGCTCAGCTTTTCATTAATCTGATAGTCGACCTGGCCAAAAATGGCTAAGGTCCGCGCTTCCTGCCGATAGGGCGTGCGGGCTGTCAGGCCAAAGCTGTCTTGGAAGTCGGATTGGTAGAGTTCTGTCAGCTCTTCGTCGGAATAATAGCCGCCAACAATCCAAGTGAGCGGGCTATCTGTGTCTGGATTAGAAGCGAGCCGCACCTCTTGTGCGAAGACACGCGGCTCTGAGTTAAACAGGGTCTCCGCAGCGGGGACTGCCGTGCCGTCCCAGTCATTGAACTCGCGCCGGTCCAAGCTTTCATAGCTGGTCAGCGAGGTTAGCGTCATACTGCCGAAGTCATAATCGATCCGCGCATTGAGGCCATAGCCTTCATTATCGCGGAAAGGCGCATCGCCTTCGCTGAGGCCTGTTTCGGCGGCAAAGGGGGCTGATACGCCCCATCCTGTCGCGCGCGTGTTGGTGTCAGGCTGCAGGGTGCCAAAGCCGTTGGTCACATAGGGCGCCAGGAGGTAGGCACCGACGCCATCCGATTTATCGTAGTAATAATGGCCAGTCAGGCGGATTTGCAGTTCGTCAAAATCAACATCCACCATCGCGCGGGCGGCAGTACGATCGGCATCGCCAAGCTCTTCGCCATCTTCGCGGTCAAACTGCCAGGCCCCGCCTTGCTCGGTTATCACCGCCAGACGCGCCTTGACCCGTTCATCTAGAGACCCGGAGATAAAGGCTTCTGCCTGCCAGCGCTCGCGGTTACCAAACTCCGTGCGCAGGCCAGCTGTGAGCTCTTCCGTCGGCTTGTTCGTGATGAAGTTAACCGCACCGCCTGTCGTATTGCGGCCATAGAGCGTGCCTTGCGGGCCGCGCAGCACTTCTACTTGCTGCAAGTCGAAAAGCGCCGCTTGCGACATGATGGGAAAAGGGTAAGCCACCTCATCCACATAAATGCCCACAGTTGGCGTATTGTTGGCGGCATAATCATCAAAACCGACACCGCGCAGGCGGATTTGCGGCTGGCCACCGCCAAAGGCGCTTTCGATTTCTAGAGATGGCACCAGCGTTTCAATATCGTTGAAAGAGAAAACACCACTGCTGGTGAGGTCTTCGCCAGAGAAAGCGGAGACGGCCACGGGCACTTCTTGCAACGTCTCAGCGCGCCGCTGCGCATTGACGATGATGACTTCCAGCCCATCGCTTTCGTTTTGCGCGTTGGCCGGGGCCGTGCTCAGGCATGCCGCTGCCGCGCTTATATACAAAATGGACTTTAGGCCGTTCATGGGCTCCCCCTCCAAAAATTTCCGCGTCTTACCCAATCGCTAGTGTCGCCGAAACACTCACTTATCATCATTTTTGGGATTTCTTGCGCGTCATTGCGTTTATGCAACAGGGCGGAACGCACTTGGTGAAGCGGTATGCCCTGTTACGGGGCTGTCTATATTGACTTGATCTTGTCGTGCAACCCTGATGAATACCAGGCTGACTGTGACAGCCACTCTGGCGGAAAGGGGGCAGTGGGTGCGGTATTGGATCGGTGTTTTGTGCGCTTTGTTCATGGCGGCTTGCGGCCAGCCGGACGGTCTGACTGCAGAAGACCGCTTTGCCGAAAGTCTCTTGGCCTGCCGGGTGGATGATTTCTCCGCTCGTCTCGAAGGAGTGGGCGAAGTCTACTACACAATCCTTGGCCGCGATCAGAATGACTGCCGTATTGAGATGGTCTTCGTCAAAAACCCAAACCCGGCCTTAGTGGATCAGCCGCTTATCATCCGGTTGCGAGAGGATAGGACGCCAGAGAAGCTGCGCGCCACAATTGCCGCCTGTCTAGAAGGCCGGCCCCTGCAAACCGGCCAAGAGACATGTGACGGTCCTTTGCTTACGGCGATGGGCTATGGCCTTGGTGGAGCAGGCCCTTCAATGGCCGAGGGCGATTTCAGCGGAAGCGGCTGCGGCACGGACTATACCGGCCGACCGCCATCCCGAGGCCTGTTGCGCGAGCAAAATACCGGCCTATGGGGATTTCTCGATGAGACAGGCGCCTGGGCGATCAAACCAACGTTTCTACAGGCTTATGGCTTTTCTGAAGGTTTGGCGCCGGTCTTAGATGGGGAAACCTGGCACGTTATTAATACAAAAGGGGATGTCGCTATCGCGGCAATCGGTGACGCGCGCGATCAGTCTCGCAGCCGCTTTAAAGGACGCAACTTTTACAGCAGCCCAATTTCGCCCTTTCAAGATACCTGCGCGCGCTACACAAATACCAAAGGGGTCTTTTACCTCAGCAGGGACGGTCAACTGTGGCTCGACAAAGCCACGCCTGAGATGCTTGCGGCGGCGGAAACTGTTGGCGGAACGGTCTCCGATATCGATGAATTTGGACATGGCTTAGCCAGCTTTCAAATCGACGTTGAGGAATTTGGGAAGCTCGACCCAAAAGGATATATTGATGGATCGGGACGGGTCGCTATCGCCGCACAGTTTGCAAACACAACCCCGTTTGATCGCGTAACAGGCCTGGCCGCTGTGGGCGTTGCGGAAGGCCCGGATAGCCCCTTCTCAGATGGCTGGATTTATATCAACGCACAGGGCGAAAAAGTTCTGCCCAAGGATGACACACGCTATAAAAGCGCCAGTGCTTTTTCAGGTGGCTATGCCAGCGTGCGCACAAATAGGAAGTATTTCTACATTGATGGAGAAGGGCAGCCTATCAGCGACAACCAATTTCAAAACACCGGTTTGTTCAGCGATGGCATGGCCTATGTTCGCGGCAATGATGATGTATGGGGCTGGATTGATGACACCGGAACGCGCCGCTTCACGGAAAAAGACCTTAAATCCTGTGATACAGACTGGGGGTTTTATAATCGCTTCCAAGATGGGCTCGCGCTCGTGTTGATTGCCAAGGATGAGACTGGCTGTGGGGAGGGCTATGCCTCTAATGTTGGCGGCGGCGATAGCGCCTATGACAATGCTGAATTCGCCTATGTTGATAAAACTGGAGCGATACAGTTCCGGGAGAGCCAAATAAGCGCGCCATGAGGCGGTTCCTGACCCTTTTTTACCTTCCCTGGGCTCTTCTCTGGGGGTGTGCGGAGCCACCGCCGGAGGGTGAGACGCTGACCATTGGCGTTGGTCTTGAGCCGCCAAACCTAGACCCTACAATCGGCGCGGCTGCGGCGGTTGATGAGGTGGTTTATGCCAATCTCTTCGAAGGCCTAACGCGCATTGATCGCAATGGTAACGTGCAGCCTGCGTTGGCGATGTCCTGGGATGTTTTGGATGCGGGCCGCTTATATCGATTTCGGCTGGTGCCGAATGCCGTCTTTCACAATGGCGTGCCGTTTACCGCCGATATTGCCAAGCAATCCCTGGACCGGATTACAGCCCCTGGCTCTGCCAATGCGCAGCAACAGCTTTTCAAAGGCATCACGTCTGTGCGGGCGTCATCGATCCATACCCTGGACATCATGCTGACGGCGCCGGACCCAGAGTTCCTGTTCAAGCTGGGTTGGGGCGATGCGGTGATGGTCGAGCCGAGCACACTGGCCAGCAATGCAAGCCAGCCAGTGGGGACGGGCCCATATCGGTTTGCCCGCTGGATTACAGGGACGTCCATCACGTTGGAGCGTTTTGAAGACTATTGGGGAGAGCGGCCCGCCGCGCAGCAGGTCACGTTCAAATTCATCTCCGATGCAGCCGGGGCCTATGGGGCGATAATGGCAGGGGACGTTGATGGTATTTCCAATTTCGGCGCGCCGGAACTGTTGTCCGTCATAGAAGCGACAGGCCGCTTCACGGTCACAAATGGCATGACAGAAGGGGAAACCGTGCTGGGTCTCAACATGAAGCGCGCGCCCTTTGACGATATCCGCGTGCGTAAAGCGATCGCTATGGCGATTGACCGAGGCGCTCTTATTGATGGGGCGCTCTATGGCTATGGTGTTCCTATCGGCAGCTTCTTCTCGCCCCTTCATCCGGCCTATGTTGATTTAACGCGGGCGGCGCCCTTTGATCCAGCCATGGCCAAACAGCTTTTGGCGCAGGCGAATGTTCCTCAAGACTGGCTCCCCGTTCTAAAGCTGCCGCCGACAGGCTATGCCCGGCGCGGCGGGGAGATTATCGCAGCCCAGCTAAGGCAGGTGGGCCTTGACGTGACACTTGAAGCGATCGACTGGCCGCAGTGGCTGAGCACCGTGCTTGGACAAGGCGATTATGACATGACGATCGTCAGCCATACCGAGCCCATGGATATTGGCTTTTTCGCGCGGCCAGACAATTACTTTGGCTATGACAGCGCTGCGTTTCGAAACCAGCTGGAGAGTGGCGACCTTGCGGCAGCGCAGCGCCAACTGGCCGTTGATCAAGCGGCGGTATTTCTGTTTCAGCTCCCACAAGTTGGGGTTTGGCGCAAGGAAATCACTGGGCAATGGCAAAATGCGCCCATTCAGGCCAATGACGTGACCGCCATCCAGTGGATTGGGTCCAGTTGATGTTCTGGCGACGTGCAGCCAGCTTTGCAGGTACAGTCATCGCGGCTTCCATCCTGATCTTCATCGCCACGGAAATTGCGCCTGGAGATGCCGCGCGGTTCATGATGGGTGTTGAGGCTGATCCCGTGGCGCTAGAGGCGCTGCGCCAAGACCTTGGCCTCAATGGGCCGCCTGTTGAACGTTATTTGCGCTGGATTTTTGCCTTTTTGAGGGGTGACTTGGGGATTAGTTACACCTATCGGGTGCCAGTGTCGGACTTGGTTCTGGAGCGTCTCGCCCTCTCTTTGCCGCTCGCCTTTGGCGCCATGCTTTTATCGGCAGCCATCGCCGTTCCAGGGGCGCTGCTTGCTGCAAAAAATGTCGGCGGCGTACGCGATAGTGCCACGTCTAGCGCTGCCTATCTGGGGCTCGCAATCCCGAATTTCTGGCTTGCCATGCTGCTCGTCCTTTTGTTCGCCGTCACACTGCAGCTATTTCCCGCAGGAGGATTTCCGGGGTGGTCACGGCCTGCAGAGGCAATATGGGCGCTTGTTTTGCCTGTGATTGCCCTAGGGGTGCCGCAAGGCGCTATTCTTCTGCGCCTGCTGCGGGCCAGCCTCATCGATACGGCATCGCAGGATTTTATGCGCACGGCGCGCGCGAAAGGCCTGACCGAGTGGCAGGCCTTGAGGCGGCATGCGTTGCCCAATGCCCTGGTACCCGTGTTGCCAATCATTGGATTGCAATTTGCATTTCTGCTTGGCGGCGCGATTGTCGTGGAAAGCGTTTTCTATTTGCCAGGTCTTGGCCGGTTGGTGCTCCAAGCCGTCACGCAGCGCGATCTCATCACGGTCAAGGCGGTCGTGATGGTGTTCGTCATTATCGTCACCTTTTTGAGTTTCAGCATTGATATCATCAGCACTTGGCTGGATCCCCGGCTTAGGCGGCAGCGTCTATGATGCGCCTTATTTTTGGGGGCTTCATCGTCATTGGACTGTTGGCGCTGGCGGCTCTTTCTCTGGTCTGGAGCCCGCACGACGTCACGGTTTTCAACATCCCAGGGCGTTTTTCAGGGTCAAGCCAATCCCATTGGCTCGGCACGGATCAGTATGGGCGTGATGTGCTTTCCATGATCCTCAATGGTGCCGCAACAGCGGTTTTTGTTGCCATCGCGGCCATCGCTATCGGCATGACGATTGGCGTCGCCCTAGGCCTTGCTGCAGCGCTGGGTGGTTGGAAAGACAGCGTGCTCACACGGGTCAATGATGTGATTTTCTCGTTCCCCGGCGTCCTCGTCGCTGTGTTGCTGACGGCATCGCTCGGCCCTGGTTTACTTACGGCTGTTCTTGCCATCGGCGTCTTTAACATTCCCGTCTTTGGGCAATTGACGCGCAGCGCGGCCCGCAGCCTGTGGCAGCGCGATTTCATTTTATCGGCTCGCGCCGTTGGCAAAGGGCCTTGGCGCATTTCTTTTGACCATATCTTGCCCAATCTCATCAGCTTGATTGCTGTCCAAGCCAGCATCCAAATCTCGCTTGCCATCGCCGCGGAGGCCGCGCTTAGCTACATCGGCCTCGGCGCGCAGCCGCCGACAGCCAGCTGGGGGCGGATGCTGGCAGAATCGCAAACGCTGTTTGCATTCCGGCCTGCGCTGATGATTTATCCCGGCGCTGCCATCGCGCTGGCCGTGCTTGGATTTAGCTTGCTTGGCGATGGTCTGCGAACCCTATTGGACCCGGCCAAATGACCCTTTCTCTTGAGCATGTGCGGGTGGAAGGCCATGGCGAGGCTGTCGTGTCTGGCGTGTCCCTTTGTGTCGACCCTGGCCAGGTGCTGGGTCTTGTGGGGGAAAGCGGGTCGGGCAAATCCATGCTGTTGTCGGCCATCAAGGGCTTGCTGCCCAAAGGGTTTACGGCTTCCGGAGATATCACGTTAGAGGGCGCGTCCTTAAACACCTTGTCGGAAGCGGAGTATACCGCGCTGCGCGGCGGACATGTGGGCCTGATTTTTCAAGAACCGATGACAGCGCTCAACCCGCTGATGACAATTGGCGCGCAGGTGGGCGAAGCACTGAAGATTCATGGTCAAGATGGACTGGGACGTGTCGAGGCGGCGCTCTCGGATGCGGGCCTTTCGCCGCAAACCGTGCCGCCGAGCCGATATCCGCATGAACTTTCAGGCGGCCAGCGCCAGCGCGTTGCCACGGCCATTGCGCTTGCCTGTCAGCCCAAGCTCCTGCTTGCCGATGAGCCTACGACAGCGCTGGATGTTATCACGCAAAAATCCCTGCTTGAAATGCTCAAGGCGCGCTGCGCGGAGGATGGATTGGCCATGATTTTCGTGACCCACGACTTGGCCTTGGTCGAGGATATTGCCGACACAATTGCCGTGATGAAGGCTGGCGAGATTGTCGAGCACGGCCCGGCACGGGAGGTGTGCGCATCCCCTCAGCATCCCTATACGCGAGCGCTCTGGAGCGCCGCCCATTGGCATGCCTCGCCGGCATCTCAGGTTGCTTCCTCCCCTGTCTTAGAGGTGGTGGACATGCGCGTGCGCTATGGCCAGGTGAGCGCTATTGAAGATATTAGTTTTGCTGTCCCCGAAGGCAGCTGTACGGCGCTTATCGGCCCGTCCGGCTGCGGAAAATCTACATTGGCTAGGGCGGTGATGGGCTTGGAGCGAGACCAATCTGGCCGTGTTCTGATGAGTGGTGAAGCGTTTACACAGCCGACCCCCAAGCAACGCCGTGCCGTCCAAATTGTCTTCCAGGATCCATTCAGCAGCTTCGACCCCAGGCGGCGCGTCCGTGAAATTCTGTTGGAGCCGTTTTGGGCGGAGAAACAGAAGCCAGAGCGTCCGGATTTGGTCAAAGTGCTAAAGGCCGTGGGGCTAGAAGAAGATGCCCTTGAACGCTTCCCGCATGCCTTTTCTGGCGGACAACGCCAGCGGATCGCCATTGCAAGGGCGCTGCTTGCACAGCCAAAGCTCATCATATTGGACGAAGCCGTGTCTGGGCTGGATGCGTCCGTCCGTGCAGAGATTTTGGCGCTTTTGGTGTCGCTGCGACAAGAGCAAGGCCTTGCCTACCTCTTCATCACCCATGACCTTGGCCTACTCTCCGGCTTTGCTGATCAAGTGCTCATCATGGAGTCTGGGCGGATTGTAGAACGCGGGGAGACAAAGAGCGTTCTCGCCGCGCCGCAATCGCGCTATACGCAAGCTCTTATTGAGGCGTCGCCGCATTTGGAGCAGGCATGACATCTGAGTTTATTCCTGGCCCGCGCAATGCGATTACGGATGTGCCGGGCATTCTCGTGGGCCAAGCAGAGGATGAAGGACTGCAAACGGGTGTCACCGTGCTCACCTGTCCAGATAGTGTTGCCGGCGCTGTCGACGTGCGGGGCGGCGGGCCCGGAACGCGGGAAACCGAAGTGCTCAATCCGGAGAACTTGGTCCGAAAGGCGCACGCCATTGTTTTAACCGGTGGCGCTGTCTTTGGCCTGGCCGCTGCTGATGCGGTCACCTGGGCGCTGTCAAACAAGGATGTTGGTTTGAAGCTAACGCCCGGCGCGCGCGCGCTTCCCATTGTGCCTTGCGCGGTGTTGCATGACCTCAGCTTGGGAACGGATAAGGCGTGGGGCGCCGCGCCGCCCTATGCGTCCTTGGCAAACGAGGCGGTGGAGGCTTTGACGGACACAGTGCAGCAGGGCGCGGTCGGCGCTGGCATTGGTGCCCGTGCCGGCATTGAGCGCGGCGGCATTGGCACGGCTTCTCTCGCGCTGCCTGGCAGCCTGACGGCTGGCGCACTTATCGCGTCAAACCCCGTCGGCTCCGTCCGCCTCGGCGATGACGGCTGCTTCCTGGCCTGGGCGCATGAAATTGGCGATGAATTTGGCGGGCGGCGGCCTGGCCCGGAGGCCAGCGTGCCTGAAATACCAGATTTCCGCAAAATCACAGGCTATGCGAGCGGGAATACGACCATCGGCGTTGTTGCAACCACTGCCACGCTAGCTGCCAGCGAATGCAAGCGATTAGCGATCATGGCGCGGGACGGTATTGCCCGCGCCGTCAGCCCTGCGCACACCCATTTTGACGGTGATACCTTGTTTGCTGTTTCGACTGGCACGGCCGACATTGGTGACGACAATCGTGAATTTATAGTCGCACAAATCGGCGCGGTTCTGGCCGATTGTGTGGCACGGGCCATCGCCAAGGGTGTTTTTCATGCTGAAGAGCGACGCTAGGCCATGTCCGGCGAGAAAGTCATCGTTGAAAACGTCAATGTTCCCGGCCATACCAGCCGTGTTGATGCCGCCAAGTATGAGGCCATGAAAACGGCGATGCTGGCGGTTTTGCCCAGCGCTGAGCCCGGCCTAACGCAAAAGGAGATGATGGCGGCGGTTAAGCCGCATTTGCCAGAGGATTTATTCCCAGGCGGCAAAACCAGCGGGTGGTGGGTGAAGACCGTGCAGTTAGATTTGGAAGCCAAAGGCAAGATGCTGAGGGATCGCGGTAAGCCGCTGCGTTGGCGCTTGGTTTAACGCTAAACGCTTAGCGCTTCGCCCAGCCGAAACCGCGCGTCATCCAGGCCCCAGCCTTTCATGCTGGAGGTCATGACCAAGTCCGGAAAAGCGGCCACGCGTTTGGCTGTCTTGGCTTTGGTTTGGTCCAGTATCTGGGCCTGCTGCTCCCGGGTTAGCTTGTCGATTTTGGTGAGCACGACCAAGTAGGAGACGGCGGCTTCATCCAGCAGGTCCATGACCTGGGCATCGCTGTCTTTAATGCCATGTCGGGCATCAATCAGGAGAAAGACGCGCATCAGGTTTGGCCGCCCGCGCAGATAGCTCATGATGAGGTTTGTCCAATTGGCGACCGTCTTTTTCGGCGCCTTGGCATAGCCATAGCCGGGTTAATCCACGACATAGGCCGGCGCTTTGACCTCCTGGATTTGGAAGTAGTTTATCTCCTGGGTGCGTCCTGGGGTGTTAGAGGTCCGCGCTAGGCCTTTCTGGTCGAGAAGGGCGTTGATAAGGCTGGATTTGCCTACATTGGAGCGGCCAGCAAAGGCCACTTCAGGGCGGTCAGCGGCAGGGACACCATCGGGTGCGACGACGCCTTTTAGGAAGGTCCAGCTCTGCTTGGCAATGGAGGCCGCGAGGGCTTCTTCAGCACTCGTCACGCTTTTGCCGCTTTCTCCCCGGCTGTCACTTTGCGCTGGATAATCCATTGCTGGGCAATGGAGAGGAGATTGTTCCACGTCCAATAAATCACAAGCCCTGCCGCAAAGGGGGCCAGGATGAAGGTGAACATGATAGGCAAGAAGCTCATGATGCGCGCCTGCATGGGGTCCATGGGCGTGGGGTTCATCTTCTGCTGTAGCCACATGGAGAGGCCCATGATGAGCGGCCAAATGCCAATGGCAATGAATTGCGGTGGGTCAAAGGCCAGCGCACCAAACAGGTTGATAGGCGTTAAGGGGTCGGGCGCAGACAGGTCTTGTATCCAGCCAAAGAACGGCGCATGGCGCATCTCGATGGTGACAAACAGGACTTTATAGAGCGAGAAGAAGATGGGGATTTGGACAAAGATCGGGAGGCAGCCCGACAGGGGGTTCACCTTCTCTTTCTTATACAGCTCCATCATCTCCATCTGGAGCTTTTGTTTGTCGTCCTTAAAGCGTTCCTGCAGCGCTTTCATCTTTGGCTGCAGCACCTTCATTTTGGCAAAGCTCTCAAATTGCTTGTTCGCCAGTGGGAACATCAGGCCCTTGATGACGACCGTCAGGAGCAGGATGGCAATGCCGAAGTTGCCGACGATGCCGTAGAAGAATTTCAGCGCGTAGAAAATCGGTTTGGTGAGGAAGTAAAACCAGCCCCAATCAATAGTTCGGTCGAACATGCGGATGCCGAGCTGCTGCTCATAGGCATCAATCAGTTCCACCTCTTTAGCGCCGGCGAACACAGCGTTGGTCACGCTAGCCGAACCCCCCGCCGGGATGACGCGCGCATCTTCGCGGAAATTCACGATATAGGCATCGTCAATTCCGCGCGGCTGCTTGATTTCTGCGGTGAACGCTTCGCCCTGGCTGGGAACCAGTGTTGTGAGCCAGTATTTGTCGGTAATACCGACCCAGCCATCGCTGGAGGTAAAGGACTGTGGCCCATCATCTTCGATGTCGTCGTAATCCGGCTCTTTCAAACTGCCTTCAAAAACCCCGAGCGGGCCTTCATGCAGCACGAAGAAGTTTTCTAAATCGGGCAGGTTACGACGGAAAATCTGGCCATATGGGAATAGCTGAAACGAGTCATTCGTTGTGTTCTCCACCGCTTGTGTCACGGTGAAGAGGTAATTCTGGTCCAGTGTGTAGGTGCGCTTGAAAATCAGTCCCGCGCCATTGTTCCAGCTCAACGTGACTGGGTTGGTGGGGGTGAGGGGGCCATTTGTGGCTGTCCAAATGGTCTTGGCGCTGGGAACAGCGATGGCTTCGCCTTGGGGGGGAATCCAGCCGAGCTCAATATAATAGGGCCGCTTTGTCTGGCCTGGGGATAGCAAGACAACTTGCGTTTCGTTTTCAATCGTTTCGAAATAGTCGGTCAGCACCAGGTCATCGATACGGCCGCCGGTTAAGTTAATGGAGCCGGAAATGCGGCCATTTTGAAAGCGAACACGCTGCGTTTCGACAAGTTTGGTGCTGCGATCCACGGCAATGTCTGCTGGTGTGAGGGCAGGTGCGGAGGGGTCGCCTGCTTGATCAAGGGTCGCGGACGCGCTTTTGGCGGCGTCCTGCGCTGCGATTTCCGCTTCCATGCGCTTGCGCTCTGGCTGGAAGACAAACGTATCCCAAACCAGCAAAACGCCAAGCGCTAAGGCAAAGGCCAATAGCAAGTTCTTTTGTTCACCCATGCCGTCTCACTATGCTTTACGCGCTCTTTCTGTCTCGCCGCAATTTGGGCGTCTCGTCGCAATTTGGCTCCCCGCTTGATGGGACAGGATCATAGCCTGACCCTCCCCATGGATGGCAGCGACCAACCCGATGCAATGCCAACCATGTCCCGCGAATAAGTCCAAATTGGGTTAGTGCTTGCACGGCATATGCCGAGCAGCTGGGCTGATACCGGCAGGAAGGCTGCAACACAAGACCTATAGAGTGCTGATAAAGCCAAATCAGACCAACGGCCAACCGTGCGCCGATTGTCATAGCGAAACCGCCTTCTGTTTAACGCGCCTCAGCGCCCAGAGTACGTCTTTTTCCAGCTGTTGGAAGGGCAGTTTATCGATTCCTGGTCGACCGATCAGGACCATATCGGCGTGTTCGCTGCTCAAATGCAGCGCTGCCAGCGCCCGCAGTCGCCTCTTCACCGTGTTTCGGCAGACAGCGTTCCCGACTTTGCGGCTCACCGTATAGCCCAAATGGGCCTCGCCGCCAGGCGCGGAGCGGTATTGCAGGATGAAACCAGGGGTCACCCATTTGGGTGCGGTGTTCATGGCGAGATAGTCTCGCCGTTTCTTCAGCGTTTGCGGCGGCGTTGGCACGCCTGATATATCACACTAGGCAGACAGGCGCTTGCGCCCACGGGCGCGGCGCGCGTTCAAGACGCGGCGCCCGTTCTTCGTTGCCATGCGGGCGCGAAAGCCATGCTTCTTAGAGCGCTTGCGCTGATTAGGTTGAAATGTGCGTTTCATTCGTATGTCTCCAAGCGCAGCCCGGCGCACCTACTTCGCCGTGATGTCGCTGTCGTAAATCCAGCGCGAGGCTATAGCCGCGCTGCTTGGTGAAAGTCAATGTGCGCGGTGGTCTAATTATCGATGTTAAAGAGGCGGGATTTGGCTACAGAAATACACTTAAAGCGCGATTCAGGTACTTACTCTCATGTTTTCATTGGAGCATAGTGTCGCAGTAAAAAAATCGCATATCGATAAATATCGATACTAAATGGTGCCTTGAGCCGATCTTTGGGATGACTCAAGGTGCTCATGAAGTACAACCTTTGGATGTTTACCATGTCTTTAGGTCCACGTGCGATGAAAGAGGCCAACACAAATTTTTTGAGCAGGAGCAGCCAGTGCAGCGCCTCATACAATCCGTATCGATTCGCAACCGACTTTTTATTATTGTGGGGTTCTCAATTGCTGCGATGCTTTTGCTGAGTGCGCCGCACATCACCAGAGCTCTTGAACAGCGCCACAGCGCTTCGCAGACCTCGCAGATTGTGGCTCTTGCCGGCAATGCAAGCGCTCTGATCCA
Source organism: uncultured Sphingomonadales bacterium (assembly GCA_937884085.1). GTDB lineage: Bacteria > Pseudomonadota > Alphaproteobacteria > Sphingomonadales > CAKZYD01 > CAKZYD01. Next base: position 15,252 of record CAKZYD010000281.1, read on the forward strand.
TGAATTGCAGCGCGAACGCGGCAACAGTGCGGGGTATTTGACTTCCGGCGGATCAGACGAATTTACGCGCAACCTTTCCAGGCAGCGCAAAGCAACCGACACCTCGCTGAAGGCTTATGTTGCGAGTGCGAAATCATTTCAAGGCGTCGCGGCTGTCACGACCGTCGTCACAGCTGTCCAGACTAAGCTTGATGCAATGGCAACAATACGTGGTGGTGTTGATAGCCTCAGCACGGCGGAGCCCGCGATGGCTTCTTACTATTCGGACCTAATCCAAGACTTGTTCAGTTTGTTTGCGATCTCCATCAATTCGAGCTCAAGCGCGGACATCGTTGCAGATGGGTCAGCCCTTATGGCGCTGCTGTCGGCGAAAGAAATGTCCGGCAAGGAGCGCCATAAGGGC
>CAKZYD010000282.1 GCA_937884085.1 uncultured Sphingomonadales bacterium
GTTAACTGATGTCTTAGAGCGCATCCACGACCATAAACAGCACCGCCTTGCAGAGCTGTTGCCGTGGAACTGGGGCCCGAATGCAGCGCCCGCCAGTCAAGCCGCCTGATGGCGCGCGATACCCACGTCTATGCGATTGACTATGTGGCAACGATCATCGGCGAAGACGTCGACCTGCTCCTCCACATCACCGCCAATGCCGACAACATTGACTATGGCGAGATGATCGATGTTGCCATCGGACCGGAAGAGCACATCACCGCCTTTACCAGCCGCGGCATCGAAAGCCTCAAAGAGTTTATCGCCGACATTCGAACATGGCCCGGCGGCATCCGGCAATTCCTAACCCAAGCGGGCTGCGATCCAAAAATTATCGAAAAAATCTGCAAACATGAACCGCGGTAGCAATCGGGCGGTTACGGCCAAACCAGGTTTGCGCCTTGGCCGAAAAGCCACCGAATACAAAGGCCAAAGGGAGCGCAGCCCATGATCTCACTGCAAAATGCCTTCGGACGTTATGGCAGTATCGTAATCTCGGTTATGACCGGAACGTTCGGCAAAGACGAGTACGGTGTAGAGCCGCAGCCGACTGTGTAAATGTTTACTTCTTTACCAGATGTTTGCGCTGTCAACAGCGTTGAATACATCATCTCAAAGCGCATATTTGCATTGTCCAATTTGAGAAGCGACGATCGAGCGCAGTTGTCTTGATTTGCCCAATCTTGTCCATCAAAGCGCCTAACAAAGACGCCAGCGTCCCGCAAGGTAATGTTGCCAATAAGGGACGTGCCGGCGGCACTGCCTGCATATACCATTGCCGAGACTAATAAGCTGGCGAGGATAGCTGCCAGGAATGGAAATTTAGAAGACAGGCTTTTCATCGGTCTGTGCACTTTATCGTTTTCATGTTCATAGCCTTTCTCAGCTCCCGATCTGATTTGCGACTTCGCCAGTGATATATGCCAGATACATCCAGCTCTACTATCGCATTGGTTGAAATATTTGATAGCTCTTTAGATAATGCTTCAGTGCCCTAAATACAGTTTGGATAGCTTTTTACGGTTTTCGCATATTCACGTCTCCAGCTATAGATCCAATAGGGCTTGTTTTGACTGCCGGTCAGGCGGATATCCACAGTAAGCGGGGGGACATAATACTGGCCGTTTGTAAGCACCAGCCGGATGCGAAGGGCGCGACCGCTGACGCTTTGCCGAGCGCTGAAGACACTGCGTGTACCTGCGCTGCGATCCTCGCTAAACGCCTTTCTTAAAGCGCTGCTGGCGAAGGACAGATTAGGCCGCGCTGCACCAGTATAGAAAGTAAGATGCTCTCCCAGGCAAGTGAGTATTTCTCGGTTAATGCTCTGCAATGCAATCAACTCATCAAGAAGGCCAATACGCTTAGGGTCTGGCAGACGCCGTTGATATCCGCGTAAATCATAGATGAAACGGCTAGCCGCTTGGGCACTGAATCCACCACCGATGAGGAATGTCTCTATGACGGCATCGGGCGCGCTGTTGAGATCAACTTTGGCTGTGTGATCTGAAATATCCGCTTCAATTATAAATCCATCATATTTGAGCGAAGCGCTGACCTCTCCAGTTAGAGGTGCCCAGCGAGATTTTCCGTCGTTCTTTAAAAGGTCAAAGAGGATTTGATGGAAGGCCGCTTCCAGCGCCAAGTTTTGCCGGGTCGTTTTGGAAGTGTTGGCCGCCTCTTTACTGGTTGAGAGGCCGAGCCAGATGATGGACGAGATCAAAACCCCTAGCAGTAGAATCAGCCACAACACTGTGAGCAAAGCGAAGCCGCACTCCTTGGCTCGATGATTATTCAGTTCCGTTACGGGCATCACGCACCACCAAAGGGGCAAGACCTTCAAATTCGTCAAGAAATTGGCGAATAGTCGCTCTGGTTTCCGCCGCGCTTCGCATAACATAGGGCGTTAAGAGGACCATGAGTTCGGTCCGGCGGTCACTTCTGGTATTGGACCGGAAGAGGTTTCCAAGACCTGGAATATCTTTTAACAGCGGAACTCCGCTGTTGCCCCGGGAGGCCGTTTCCCGAATAAGCCCGCCCAACGCTATTGTATTTCCTTCAGAGACCACCACCGTCGTTTGGATTTGCCGCTGCTGGATAGTCGGTGAATCAATGCCTGATGATACCGTCTCTACGACATCACTGACCTCCTGGCTAACATCTATAATCACCACACCGCTTTCATTAATGCGCGGCGTTACATCCAACATCACCCCAGTATCGCGCAATTCAACCGTGTTGATAAGCGGCGCATCGCCAGTCACCGTCCCTTGCCATTGTTGTGTGACGATAGGGACTTGATCACCAATTTGGAGCGTGGCCGTTTGATTGTTGAGGACAAGGATTTTTGGCGATGAAAGTACTTTTACATCTGTAAATGACTGGATGGCATTGAGCACTACTCGGGCATCCGATGATCCAGTATAAAGAGCCGAGAAACCGGGAAAGTCCGAAGCAATACCGCCTGAGTCTGCTTCACTGAAGGCTATTGTCCCTTCATCGGTATCGAATGACCAATTTAGCCCATATCGCAACGTGTCGTTCAGTGTAATTTCGGCAAATACAGCTTCAATCATTACCTGACGGGCAGGAACATCAAGCGAGGTCAATGCCTCTTGTAAAAATCGATATTCTTCACCTGTGGCGAAGATGAGGAGTGAGTTATTTTCCTCATTTGGAACAATGCGCAAGTCATCTTGCAAACCACCGCCTCTGTTTCCGCCAACTGAACCCGAGCTACCAGCGGTCGCTGTATCGGAACCTGTTGTGACAAGTTGCAAAGCACTGGCGAGATCTGCCGCGCGCCCCGTGGAGGGCAATGCCCAAGACACCATGGTTATAAACGGCACTTCCGGCTGACAGGATCAAACAAGCAGCGGCTATCAACCGTCATACGCGGCCTCATCTTTATGCGCGTCACGGGCTGGTCTTCACCAGCTGATTTCAAAGCGACTTCGATCATACCTGGTAGGCCTTTTTTGCCAATCCAAGACGTCTGAGACACTACACCTGAAGACGCATTTTCGTAATAGGTGAATTTCACAATATTGAGATCTGAAAATAGAACTTCGGAGATAATCGGAGCGCTTGACCCTTCCGTATCTAGTACATCTAAAATCAGGCTATATCGCTCGCCTTCTAAGCGCATGGTGCGTAGGCTATAGCGCATCAAGCCGCTAGTCTCGAAGGCCAATGGGGCGGGCGCACTAAATCGTATTTCGTCTACGGTCCCCTCAAACGCTGCGCCGCCTGGATTGAGGGAAAAAGGCACGGCCCGCTCAATAAGTTTGTATAAGACAGATACAGTTCGCGACTGATTTTCAATTCTCGCATGAAAGTCAGTGGCACTTTGCCAACGCGCTCTTATGGTTGAGACGGCGCTCGTCGATAAAGCTATCAACATGCTGCCGACCACCATAGCAACCAGCACTTCGATCAAAGAAAATCCCGCCTGCAGGCTCGAAGGTCTCATTGGTTTGCCACCACAGACTGGGTACTCAGCCGTGATATCAAGTCGCCGCTAGCCCCGTTGCTTACCTCGACAATCACCTCAACAAGTTTAGCCGTATTCTCGCCGCGCTGCCCCACTCGAGAAACGGGACGGATATCAACAACCCAAACGAAGCCATCCTCTTCCCGCCTGCGTGTTTCGGCACGCAAGATATCCGTGAGAAGAACGTCTTCGACGATAGATTGGGCTAGCAAGTCTGCTCTAACCTTATCTGCCGCAAGGATAGTGCGCCGATATGATATAAGCGTTGCCGGAATGACGGTGGACAGAGCCAAGCTCAAAATCACCAGAGAGACCAATACTTCAAGCAAGGTGAAACCCGCTGATGTAGCCCTAGACCACATATCAATCCTTAAAAGGCTGAACTGCAACGGCACCGGTCAAAGTGCTAATGCTGATTGCCATCTTCTCAGACCCTTGGGACAGCAGCATGTCTGGGGCAGAAACGGAGCCGTCTGGGAAAATTACAATCTGCGGCCTAGATTCAACGCTGCCTGTTTTTAGCGATAAGCTCTGGTTCTCCTTCAGTTGTAAGACAGGCCCAGATTGGGCAACCGAAAGCGAGCGCGATTGAATGGAAATGACTTGATCAACGCCACTTTCAATGGACCTATCACGCGCATCCGCCAAGAACCCCCGCAATGCGTTTGTCGTTCTTTGAAGGTCGAGGCTGCTAGAGTTGCGGAAACCAACAACGGCAACTGACGACGTCAACAAGGCAACGACGGTTAAAGCCACTAAGACTTCAATGAGCGTAAAGCCTATTTCAGCTTTCGGCATTGGGAATGTTGGAAACATCCTGGTTGTCGCCTTCCCCTCCCTCTTTACCATCAGCCCCCAGCGTTAGAAGGCGAAAGGGCGCAGTATCACCGGGTATTTGATAAATATAAGGGCTACCCCAAGGGTCCTCTAGCTGCGACGGCTTTTGATCATACGGCCCGTTCCAACTATCAACGCCAGAGGGCTGGCTCCAAAGCGCATTCAGGCCCTGGTCCTGAGATGGGTAAGTCCCAACGTCGAGAAAATAATACTCTAAGCTCGCTGTCAGGGCATCAATCTGCAGGGTCGCTGCATCGGATTTAGCACCGCCAAGTAGTCGCAGTAACTGCGGTGTGGCAATGGCGGCGAGCAAGCCTAGGACGACGAGGACGACAAGCAGTTCAAGCAGGGTGTAACCTGCTTGCCGATGCGGTCTAGCCCATCCTAGACACCGCATGTTTTTTCTATGATGGCAAATCATATCAATCCTGGAACCAAACGTGATCAGGGACTATCGCTTTTGGGATACTTGAACAATTCGACCACCTTGGGTCTCGAACGGAAATCTCTCTGTTTGCGGAATAGGCAGTTATAATTAGGGCGTCCATATTTGCGTTGGCTGAGCAGATCCATTCAGCGCCTCCACTCCATGAAAAACCTACTCTCGAACCACCGCAGTAGTTATTGCCTGACAATACGCGAGTCACATACCCGTCGCACGAAAGCATTTGTGCTGACACCGAATTAGGTTGTGCAGCAAGCACTGCCATACAAACCAGAACTTTTTTGAAAGTCACCCTAAACTCCAACTATTTCAGCCAAACTTCAGCGATGACTGGATAACCATTGGAACAGCCTGTGAGTGCCAGATCAACGCTCTTCCCAGTCGAATATGCCGTTAGCAAGGCTGCGTTGAATTGATCAAAAGTGCTCGCTGCATAAGCAATCGTGTACCAAGCTCCACTCCCGCAAGCACCTGGGTTGGACATACTTGGCTGCTGAATGATCAACGTTGAATTTTTATAACGAAGGGTTGATATCGTTCCTTCATTACGGCCATCCCACGCCCCCACAGAAGCGGCATAAAAACACGTTAGGGCCGATGGAATTAAAGCGAATTTGTTTGAGAGTTTCATTTTGGCATTTAGCTCCTTACTTCGCCAATTCATTCACACTTAAAATACCGAGCATCACCGCCCCAACGAGAGACGCCACAATGACGCCCAGCACTATGGTAGCGATGGGGTTAAGCAGCGTCATGAGACGGTCGATTTTGTTCTTGGAGGCAAACTCTAAGATTGCGCTTGCCTTGCGCGCCATATCACCCCGCTGCGCCGTTTGCTCGCCAACGCGCAGGCGGTGCAAGGCCGTAAGCACCAAGGTGTTTGCAATAAGAAGCGGCTCAAACGCCATATCAACAAGCCGGGTAATGGCACCGATCGCTGAGTATGTCTGAAGCGTCGCTAGAACCAAGTGGCACATCAGGGCCGCTCGAATGGCAATATCCGCTGTCTCCTTATCGCGAATTTCGCCCAGCATCATCACATCCGGGTCTTGCCCGAGCCGGTCGGCCCGGTGACTAAGACAATCCCATGGGGCCGTGCCAATGCATCTTCAAAGGCCGATACCGAGGCATTGGGCAAACCGAGGTCCCGCAAATTCAGCGGGGTCGCTGAACGCCCCAAAATCCGAAGAACAACGCTTTCCCCATAGATCGTCGGCGTCGTCGATACGCGCAGGTCCACATTCTGCCCACGGATAGAGGTTCGAATGCGCCCATCCTGCGGCATGCGTTTTTCGGCAATATCCAGCTTGGCCGTGACTTTGAGACGTGAGACAACGGATGTCGCCATGCCCTGCGCCAGTGAGTCCGCCTCTCGCAGCATGCCATCAGTCCGGTAGCGAACAACAACGGATCGCTCCAAAGGCTCGATATGAATATCCGAACCCACCTGATCCGCAGCCTCCGCAAAAATGGTATTCACGGACCGGATGGCTGGTGCATCGGAATTTAAATCCTGCAGTGTAGAGACATCATCACTCTGCGAGGATCCGACCTGCGCCAACCCTACATCAGCGAGAGTGCTTGCCCCATTGCGGCCTTTATCGAGCGACCCCAGACTGGCAAGAATATCAGCCTCTGTCCCAATCCAAAGCGTCGACGCACAGCCAAGAGCAAAGTCTAAGGCCCGCAGCACCCACTTATCGCTGGGGTCAGCAACAACAAGGTGCCAGGTTTCTGCCTCATCCTCGATGAACAGGGCCCTTTTCGCCTGCAGCAATGTGAGATTGACATTCGGCGGAAGCTTAACCTGGCCTAAGTCATCTGAAGGGCGCCAACGCGGCACCTGGAATTCACTACTCAACCAAGCTGCCAAATCCTCTTCAGCGATCAAACCAAGCCGGGTCAACGAAGCTGTCAGAGGGGTCCGCGTCTCTTCCCCGACGCGCTTGGCATGTTGCAACAGGTCTTTTGCCACAACCTCGGCTGCCACCATAGCGTCTTCAAGCTGCTGCACCGATTTCATTTCCCGAGAACAAGGTAGTGCAATTGCACCTTAGGCGAGTACAAGTTATACTTAATTTTGGCGAAGTGGAAGCGCTTTTTACCCGCCGCAGTCGCTACAACTTATTAGAAAAAGGCATAAATATGAAGCGGTTACTGTTAACTTTGGTACTATTATCGGCTCCGCAGCATGCACAGGCGCAGCACGTCTATGTAAACGCCGGCGTGCCAACAAAAGTTGGCCTAGCCCATGATGGAATTTTGGTCTTTGGCAACTTCGGTGACCCCAAATCATGCGGCAAATCAAATGTAGCTTTCTTGCCTGGAAACGCCTCCGAAGACGAGAAAAGTAGAATTATGAGTATGATCATGACCGCAATCAGCGCACAGAAAGTCATCAGTTTTTGGAGCAGTGGATGCGTTGCCGTACCTTGGTATTATGGCAGTACAGCAAATGTCAGCGAATTTTCGGTGCATGGAATAGAATTCAGATAGTCGCTGGCTTTTCATGTCATTTTTGAAAAAAAGCGCCCTGTTGGTCGCCATTGCCATGGCATCCATCACCAGCGAAGTAAAAGCCCAAACATGGGCATGGCCAGATTCGACGATCCGGACGCTCATTCGCATTAGCATGGAGCCGGAGGGTATGTTCTTTTGGGTGAGCGAACCTGTCCCAGAAGTTGCCCTACCGCCCAATCCCAATTGCGCCATCCGCTTTATCGTGGAACGCAGCCATACCGACTTCGAAATTTTGGCGTCAATGATCATCTCCGCCTATCATTCAGGCGACGCAGTTCGATTTACGTTCGACAGCGCAGACACCACCTGCAACACGCCAGTAAACGTTTTCCGCATTGAGAAATAGCGACCTGTTTTATCCTATTCTCTCAAGCCTTGAGCTTTTAAGTTTCCTGCGCGAAAAAAAACCTACTCATTTTGAATTGGCTGCACCAGTTAGCTCAGGTGTGCCTGCATTAGAGCAACTTGTCCCAACATACCAAATGCCAGCAATTGGCGCGCCAGTCGTATTATGGGACAGCAATAACGCATAAAGGGCGTCGAACTGGGGCCGGGCAAACCTGAGATGCATGTGACCCCAGTTGAAGTAGCTATCACCCGCACAAACCACGGGTGGCGGATCAAAGAAAACCCAAACTTTGGGCCCATCCACGTAAAGCTTCTTTACAATCCGGGATCCACCCTCATAGGCTGCATGCAAGTGGCTTGGCCAAATAGTAATGACAACCGCATAAGCCAAAAACGCTAATACCGACTGGAACCTCATTCTAATCCCTTTCAATAGCATAAAGACCGTCCGCTCAGATGATCACACCGCTTAAGCCGTCTGCCAGCCACCTTTGCATCGCAGCAATGCTGACAATTTACGTTACAAAGGCGCAGGCGGCTTGCTCGCCAAATGCGTGCGAGGCGCCCATCGATCAACTGATGCCCTTCGCAGATGGACATGTGCGCGTTTGGCTCGACGCAGATATGAGCCCGCTGGATTGCACCCTCACAGGAGACGGCGCGACCGTCATAACCGCAAGCGACCCAGGCGCAGAAAACATCTACTCTTTCCTGCTATCCGCCAGCCTGGCGAACCGCAATGTCTTCGTGCGCATCACCAACGGCTCGAACCCCTGCTCCATCGGATATGTCAAATTTGACGACTAATCATCCGTCTCCCTAACAATTGTCTAAACCACGTAGAGCAAGGTCCTTGGTGTCAACGGGAGTCATTTCCTGATTCAGACGGCCCGCCGAATATAGGTCGACGTCGCTCACCCGGGCGCTGGGGGTCTAGGGTTTAGTCAAAAAAGTATACTGTCCCTATTTTCTCCCTATTTTCGACTATTTTCGGCAAAAAGGTATACTGTCCCTTTCTTCCTTTCTTCCCAGATACTTGTTAGGATTCGGCACCTGTAAATGGAACCAGAATCCTACCATTTTCCTCAACTTTAGTGTTCGGAGGAACAAAACACTCGATAAAGTTATCTGACCAATAATGTACTTCAAACTGGTCCAAGTTCTCCCCAAAATTTCCTCTTAAAGTCACATAACTCATGGGCTTAATAATAAAGGTTTCAGCCCAAGGCTCCAGACGCATTGTTAGTGGCGCTTCAGATTTATTGTGAATTGGAATAGCTAAACTCATTGACCCTACCAATGCTTGAGAATTGCATTCATCAGCTCAAGCCTAGCCTGAGCAGTTGCCCCTCCAGTGCCCTCACTTACAGCCGTTTTATATACATCGCGATATGCAACTGCTAACTCTTTGGTAAGGCCTCCTTCGCGCATAGTATTTACTGCCGCCTTATCGATTTGCCCAGCTCGCGCACTAGCTTGTGCAGCCGCATTTCTGCCGCCACCCCAGCCTACAACGCTTCCAACTTCGCTAGCTTTTGAAAACCCTGCTTTAGCTGTGACATCTTTGGCAACTTCGGCTGCTGTTTTAGTGCTTATTCGGGACGCGACCTTAGAAGAAACTAAAGATGCCAATTTACTCGTTATTGGTCCACCAATGCCAAGCGTGACAGCGTCTATGCCATTCGACATTAGCTGCTCGCCAGCTTCACGAGTGTTTTCTTCCGTTATCGGAACGGACCCAACCCTTTCCCGTGCCGCATTTACAGCAGCTTGATCCCTCGTGGAGCACGTGCTTGACACACAGAAGTTGATGGTGAATTCGGCACCAGCTGTGCCCGGGGAGCACGTCCCCCACAATTCGCAATCAAGGCCGGTTGGATCTGTGCTATTCATCGGATCATTGCCGACATAAGCATAGAGGTTCATCTGGTCCTCATAGCCAATGGGGTCGGTCTGCAGGAAACGGCCGATATAGGGGTTATAAATCCGCGCTTTATAGTAATAGAGGTCAAGCTCCGGCACCACGACCTGGCCGGTATAGGCAAAGCGGCCGGTGTTGTTGGCCCCGGGGATGCCGTAGGGGTCGTTGGTGTTTTTGGTCATGGGACCGCTTGCGGCGGAGACGCCGATCACCGAGCCTTGATAGTTCTTCACCAGGGCGCGGCGCTCTGATGCGCTGGTGCCTGCGCCTTCATACCAGATGAGCGGGTCATCCACGCCTGCGCCATGCACATAGCGGCGCAGGATGGTGTTTGAGCCATCCAGCTCCATGATCAGCGCGTCGCCGTCCTGGACAAAGCGGCTGGTCACGGCGCCATCCACCTCATAGAGGCGGCCATAGGGGTCGTATTTCAGGGTGATGTTGCCGCTGGGCGTATTGGCCGTGACGAGGCGGTTTTCGACGTCATAGGTGTAGGTAGAGGTGCCGTCCGACAGCATGTTGCCGTTGGCATCGTGGGTGACTGTGGCCCCGCCAATGGAGGTGTATTGGTTCAGGCCGTTGGCGACATAGCTCGTGGTGCCGCTAGAGGGCTGGTGGTAGCCATAGGCGGCGTTGGTCGTGGTGCGCTGCGTGAGCTGATTGGCAGGGCTGAAGCTGAAGGTCTCGGTGAGATCGTCCGTGGACAAGACATCCGCATCAATCTCAAAGGACTCAAGGCGCGACAGGCCGTCATAGCCAGCAGTCCAATCAAAGCGGTCCCGGTGGTCCAGTCGCTCCAGCCGGCTGCTGGCGTCATAGCTGACGTCGCTCACCCAGGCGCTGGTGGGGTCTAGAATGTCTGTGAGGCGGCTGGCGCTATCATAGACATAGGTGAAGGTCTTGTTGTCATCATGCTCTAAATGCGTGCGGTTGCCTGCAGCGTCATAATCGTAGGTCAGCGTGGTGCTGGTGAGACTGCTGGTGGCCGTCTTCAGCCGCCCGACAGAATCATAGGTATTGGTAATGCCCTGCCCGCTGGCAGAGACAAAGCGCACATAGAGTTCGAGGTCGGTCAGGTCATACCCATAATGGACATCTGCGGCTGTGCCGCCGGGGATATCCTTTACCACCATGCGGTTGAGGTCATCGTAGGTGTAGTTAATCACGCTGCCGTCGCGCTTGCGCAGCGAAGTGCGGTTGTCGGCCGCGTCATAGGTATAGGCCTCATAGTCATTGGGGTCGGACTGATGCGCCGTGGTCTTTGAGGGGAAGATGGTTTTCGTCAGGCGATTGAAGCCGTCATATTCATATGTCGTGCGGTTGCCTTTGGCGTCTTCTACCCACTGGACTGTGCCATCTGGGAAGTAGGAATAGGTTTTGTAATCCCGGGCGAGCGATGTACCATAGCCTTCCACCACGCGCTGAAGGTCACCCTCTACCGTGTAGTAATTGCGCGTGATGCGGTCTGGACCTTCTGTCCCTTCCGGCCCAAGCGCGCAGGCGTCTGCCGGTGGGCTAGAGAATTGGGCGGGGTTCATGCGGATAGCGGTGCATTTCACCTGGCCGCGGCCTGTATAATTCATCTGCACTTGGCGACCGATCTGGCCGTTCTGTGCACCGCCCATATGGATGGATTCTTCACGGATTTTGCGGCCATAGGGGTCGTAGTAATACTTCATGCGGGCCGTGACCGTCATGGCATTCCAGTTGGCTGGCGTTGGGACATGGCCAGTATCTGTCTGGGTGACATTGCCATCAGCGTTATAGGTATAGCGCGTCACGGACCGTGGCTGGCCGCCTGAGCCATCCGGGTCAGGGCCGACTTCCGCGCGCAGGCGGCGAACTTCATCGTAATAGTAGTAGACAGTGTCGTTCGAGCCGGGGAGCGGGCCATCGATGGTCGCGACATCGCCCTGCGGCGTATAAGTCCGTGTCGTCGTCGATGGGTTACTGCCGTCACCGCCTTTGACGGTCTCGGTCTCGAGCTGATAGTTCTGGCTAGTGTAAGTCCAGGCAATGAGGCGTTCGCTAGACGCATTATCGCAGCTGGCTGAGTTCGTACAGGTTGACTGCTCGGTCAGACCCGTAATGCCGCTGCCAATCACACTATAATCACGCCGCGTTTCCGGGCGGATGGCCGCATAGGCGCCAACGGCTGGACTAGGCTGTTTGCGGCTTAGTATGCCGCCGTGCGCGTTGTCGTAGCTATAGTCAAAAGCATGGCCTCGCCAATCTGTGTAGGACGTCGCTTTGTGGAAAGACCGCCAGTCGCCGAAAGCGTTTTGGGTGTTATCAGCCTTGTAGGCCCATTGGCGCGTTTTTATTGGCAAAGTTGAGCCGGGTTTTGATTCAATTGTATGGCTGATAAGACCGTTCCGGGTCGTCTCATTATCCAGTATGTGTTTGATCCCGCTTGGCTCTGTCCATTGGAGGTCGAAAGTGTCGTTGCACCGGCCACACACAACCTCACGCCCATTGGTATCTATGCTGCTAACGAAGGGTCCGCCATAGGGTCCGCCTGGCGTTCCATCCCAGGTCATTAGATACCCTTCTGGGCCGGAGGCTTGACCGCTGATGCCGCCAAGGGACTCATACGTCCAACTCTCGCCATTGAGTTGGATACTGTAAGTCGCCTCGAAGTTGTTTCCGCCGCCTGCATGCTGTTGAGTGATATCAATAGCGAAGTCTTTGACTGTTGGATCTTGCGGCGATTTTACAGCCGAAAGATAATAGACCGGGTAGGAAGGCCCGCCCAGGATAGCTTGGGGCTGCTTGTATTCAAAAGCGGTCGTGTGGCCGAGGCGATTTTCTACAGAGTCAAGCAGGAGCCAACCGTCCCAATTAAGCCTGTTTTGGAAATTATTGAAATCAATATAGGGCCACTGCGCATTTTGATTTGCATTACACTGATTGGCGGTCGGTGAGCAATTATATACACTAGTGTTTATGCAAGTGACTCGAGTTGGAGTAACCCATGCCTCGTCCCAACTTCCGTTTGTTTGTTCAGCAGGCGTGGGTGTATCTTCGTATTCGAAGTGCAGCATGTAACCCGCATTAGACGTTATAGATTGCAATCGCCTCCCACTATGCGAGTTGCCCGCCGGCTGAAAATTTGAGACGAAATTATAATTATAGGTATGCTTTATGCCATTGGGGAACTCAACCCACTGCACAAGCCCCTGGTGGAAAAATATCTTTCGACCATCTCTGTGATAAACGGTGAATTTTGTAGCTTTTGCATCCCATCGATTGCCCAAGATACTCACGGGGTCTTCTACGGAGCTGACGTTACCGGTAAAGACATTCCAGGTTCCGAAGCTAGGCTGTTCTTCACGAAACACAAACCCTGGTATA
>CAKZYD010000283.1 GCA_937884085.1 uncultured Sphingomonadales bacterium
CGTCGCAGGCGTACGCACAAAGTCGGTATAGTGCTCATCGAGCAGCGGCTGCCCACCCCAGGCGCCGCGATTGAGGTAGAGCTGGCCAAGGCGCGCCCAGTCCCGCGCGCGTCCATAATCATGCCCGGAGATGAGAAACAGACCATATGGATCAGTCTCTAAAACCATGCCGCGCATACCAATCGCATCAAACAAGTTTTCCTGCGGCCAGCGCAGAAACGTCTCGACATCCCCATCAACCACCCGGTCGCGCACCAACGCGGCCGCAAGGAGGGGATCGCAGTTCCGATATTTGCCAGAGGTGCCGGGCGGCGCTTCTAGCGGCTTTGACAAGCAGAAGGCGCGCGCGTCCGTGCCACTGGCGTAGACATAGATGTGATCTAAAAACAGCCCATTCTGCTGTTTAACGCTATGGTCCTCAGTTCGCCCGAAACTACCGGTGAACCTAAGGCCGCTCGCCATATTGAGAATGTCACGGACTTTGATGGCTTGCCGATCCGTGCCCTGCCATTCGTCAAAGAGGTCATCCTGATCCAGGTGCAACGCGCCTTTCCGGATGGCAATCCCAGTCAGCGTCGCCGCCAGCGACTTGCCCATCGACCAGTTTTCAAATTGTGTGTCTGGCCCAAAGGGGCCGCGATAGCGTTCTGCAACAATCTGCCCCTTATGCACAATGACCACGGCATTGGTCATCTCCATCGGGTTCTGAAACAGAGCGTCTAGCGCGCCGGAAATGGCATCACCATCAAGGCCCAGGCCATCCACAACGTCGGTTTGGACCGCCTCGGGCTCAAAACCATCGTGAACAGGCTTGGGCGTTAGGGCAACAGGCGCATAATGGGGATCGTCATGGGGGTCATCAACGACCATACAGCCGTGATCGCCAAAGCGCTTGGCATGCGCTGTTCGGCCATAGAGCGCAAGCGTGACCACCTCCTTATCGCGGTCTACATCAATGCTGATGTGCAGTGAAATTATCGGCTCAGGGTTCTTCGTTTCCAGCACCTCGTTCATCAACGCATCTGTCGCTGCCTTCCAGTTGCATCTGAAGGCGAATACATCTTGTGGATCGCGGCCGGTGATAAAGACCCCAGATGCGATGACTTTTGCGGCCCACGCTAAGCCGCAGCGGTCCGGCTCATTTTGAGGGATCGTCATTAATGGTCAACGCAGACGCGCTGCGGGAAGGCCCCGACTTTTTCAAGGATGTGAACCACATCCCAAGTGGTTGTATCAACCACATAAAGTGCACTGGACGCCCGGCAGCTGATATAGCAAAGCGGCTTTGTTGCAGCCATCGTCAGATAGCTTGGTTCTTTCCCAAGCGGGATGGTTTTCACCAGCTCTAGATCAGGCAAGGTGTAGACGGCTGCATAATGACCAGTGGTCGCCAACATCACCAGATGGTGACCATCAGGCGTGATCTCTGCGCCATGGTCAATGGTGAAGGGATAGCGATCTTCGCAGGGCGGATCGCCCGCCCCCTCCAACGCGCCAGGCATTTTCACGGTCCGCGTAATCGTCCATGCGTCTAAGTCAAACACATGAAAGCCATGGAGCCGCGACAACTGGATATAGGCCGTTTTGCCATCGCTGGTCAGGACGAACGGACGGACGTTATCCTCAAACGTATAATGCCGCTTCCAAACATTTTTCTGCGTATCGATTTCATCGAAAGACCCCCAGACGATGGAGCCGACATAGCAGCGCTCTCCATCTGCAGACACGCGCACCTTATGACCCCCCATATTGGCGGTCTGGATAGGGGTTACATCCTGTGTTTCCACATCAACTTTCGTGACCAGTTTGCGGTCATAATGCGCATTATAGATATAGCGTTTGCAGGGGCTGGCCGCGAAGTGCTCAATGGAGCCTGGCAGCGGTATGCGCCATTTTTCTTCGAAGGTCTTGGCGTCAAAAGCTGCAAAGGCACTGCGCTGCTGCGTAAGAGGCTGCTGCCAAAACTCCCATCGGTTTGTCGCATTGGCATAGAGCGTTGATGTATCGGCCGAGAGCACGATGGAATCGCAAATGAGATTGTCGCCAAAGGCCATCTCTCCGACCTTCTCATACCCCTTTGTCTCATCAAAAACGGTGATGTTCCCGCCAATGGTATTCTGTTGATAAATCAAAACGGAGGCTTCCTCAGAGGTGAAAAAAAGTCATACCTCTTGTAAGCAGTTTTAGCGCTCGCGTATAGCACTTACATGATGATCATACTGTTTTTATTTGAGGTTTTGCGCCGTGATTACCCTTGACCACATCGTTATCGGCGCGAGCGATCTTGACGCCGCTATCGCCGGATTTTCAACAGACTACGGGCTCACAGCCAGCAAAGGCGGCGCGCACCCAGATTTGGGGACACATAACGCCCTCATCGGCGCCGGTCAGACCTATATTGAGCTTCTGGCGCCGCTGCCTGGCACACAGTGCGCGGTTAAAAGCCTAAACACTTTAAAGGCGCCTACCCTTTTTCATTACGCTCTGCGCACACGGGAGCTGGAAGCGATCAAAGAGCGCGCCGCCGCGCTTGGCGTTAACAGCGACGGCATTCAAACTGGCCGCCGCCAAACCGCCGATGGGGCTCTTTTGACCTGGCGTATTCTGCACTTTCGCGGACACGCATTGGGCGCCGCTCTTCCATTCTTCATTGACTGGCAGAACACCCTACCGCCAGCCAATCAGCTAGACGCGCAGGCGTCAGACCTGGCGCTGACGGTGACTGCGCCGCCCATGCTCAGCACGCTGTTAGACGGAGCTGTTCGCGGCCTTGAGATTGAGCCTGGCGATAACGCCCTGTCTTTGTCCTTCACAGTGGATGACCAAAGGGTAGAGATAAGCGCGCCGTACCCTTTGCCCGCTGGGCTTTAGCATGTGCTCTCCTTAGGAGAAGGCCAAGACCGCTTGGGCCACCAACGCCGAACCAAAAAATGTACCAGCAAAAACAAGCAGAGACACGGCAATCACCTGCAGGCCAATTTGCCGGAAGCGTGTGATATCGTCGGCCTGGAGACCCAAGGCCGCCAGCGCCAAAACTGGCGTGATGGTCGGCACCATGCTCATCTGCGAGACATGACCAAGGAACCAAGCGGAGCCAGGAGTGAATGGCATGCCCGCGAGTGTGGCAACGATGGAGACCCAAAATAAATCGGGCAACTTGCTGGGAATGAGCTTGGCAATCAGAAAACCGATCATGACGATGGAGAACAGTAGGAGGTGGCCTGGCCATAGCTGGCCTGGGGTTTCTGGCTGGCTGACCAGGTGACAAAGGAACGTCAACGCCAATGTAGCCGCGGTTATCTGGGCAATGGGCCAGAGGCTTTTGAGGCGATCGATCATGGCCGCAAGGCCTTGAGCCAGCGATAATAGCGCTCCGTGAGCGGTAATGTGATGAACAAGATGAAGAACAGCCCGGTTAGGCCCGTCATCAAATTGCTGCTTGCTGCGAGGGCGCCAATCAACTCTGCATTCTCAGGATAAATGGCGGCTAGACTGGAGGAACAGGCACCGGGCATGCTGGCGCTGCCCGTGCCGCAGGCCATAGCAATCGCACGCGGATCAAAGAAAGACAGGGCAGCAGCGAGCGATGGCAGCAAGGAGAAGACCAGCGCGCCAAACACCGAGCCACAAATATAAACGCCCATAACCCCGGTCGCTTCGGCGCTGCCGCCGCCATATTTGCCAAATATGAAGGCAATGCCGCCCTCCCGCGCGATTGAGAAGGTTGCGCCAATGGCCTCCCGGCCAAAACGGAAGGCAAGGACGGCAAGCGGCATCGACAGCAAAACAGTGCCAAGGTTCCCAATTTCTTGGAGGACGAGGGCTGCACCCACATCGGCCACAGCGCTAAATTGCGGGCCGATATAAACCGAAAGCAGCGCGATTAGCGGCATAACCGCGACTTGCAGCGCCTGTGCCGCAGCACCGCTGTCTTCAGATTTCACCAGTATATTAGCGGCCTTGATAACATGCGGATTGAGCATTAACCCGACCGCGAAGGCTGGCACCAAGGGCAGCAGGACCATGGTAAACTGCCCTGACAGCGGAATACGGACAACACCAATGGCCTCAGCAATCAAAACAGCGATTACGGTCGCGAGATGCAGCCGCCAATGCGTGAGATAGCCGATCATGTCTTGACCGTATAAGCGTCCATCACCTCAGACAACGCTGTGGCAAGCGGCTCACGGCCTGCATCGGTCTCGAGCAACCCTCGGACATGGCCCATGCGAACAATCACCAGGTCCATCGACGGCACGAACCATGTGTATTGCCCGCCAATACCCAACATGAAGCAAGCATCATAGGGCAACGGCCACTTGTCTGCTTCTGGATAGCGATTGAGCCAAAGCTGTCCGCCATAAATTGAGCCAGTCCAGCCCTCTGGTCCATCTTCCATCCAATAGCGCCCACGCCAGCCCTCGGCGGGTGTCATAAGAAAATCAACATAGCCTTCAGGCAACAAGCGCTCGCCCGCCCAAATGCCATCTTGCAGCAGCAATTGGCCAAATGTCGCCCAATGCCGCGCAGTCCCGTAATTAAAACCGGAGAGGAGCAGATTGCCATAC
>CAKZYD010000284.1 GCA_937884085.1 uncultured Sphingomonadales bacterium
GGCCAGCTGGTGGGCTTGATGAAATCGGTGACGCGCAGATCGGCCAGACCCATATCGGTAATCGCCGCCGGGATGCGCCGTTGGGGCAGGGCGGTGCCGCTTTCAGCGCCTTGCATGGTGGCGTTCATCCGCTCGGTCTCGTTAATCAGATCACGGGCCATGATGCCCCAGACGGTGAACTCTTCAGCCACGTCAGACAGGCCCATCGAATGGCTGAGCGTCGCTTGTGGATCGAAATCCACGCACAAGACGCGGTAGCCATCAAGGGCGGCGGCGTGGGCGAAATGCAGCGCTACCGTAGACTTGCCCGCACCGCCTTTGAAGTTCGCAATCGCCGCGCGGATCGCACGCTTGCCAGAGGGACGCGGCGGCTGCAGCGACTGGCGGTTGATCTTGAGACGGCGGCGCAGCTCGTTGATTTCCTCAAGCGTGTACCAGCGTTGACGGCCGTCCTCTTCGACCAGCCCCTGGGGCAGGGAGGGATCCGCCGCAAGACGTCCGCGCATCGTGGATTGATTCACACGAAAGATCAGCTCGGCCACCTCCCAGCTAGAGAAACGGCGAAGCGTCTTTTCAAGTTCGGGGGAATAGGTTTGCTGGCGGATATAGCCCTGCATCTTGAGGGAGCGGGCCTGAAGCGCGCTAAGATCGGTGTGGGTAAACATGGCCTGTCTTCTGCTTTGCTTTTGCTCATTGTTCCCCGCGGGGAACAATTCCGCGAAGACGTTAATTATCGTTGAAAACGAATTTACGCGGAATTTGCGAAAAGTGCAAAAGCGAATAAGGTGACATCGCACAATTGCTGTCTTTCGGTGACGCTCCTTTCAAAACCTCATGAAACCGCAGAGGCTAACGATTCGGAATGATTGAGAAATCTGCGAAAGCCTCGCTATATCTAGGGGGACAGGTTTAAGCGAACCGCAGCCTATTGGGGGACAGCAACGGCAGAATAGGGGTCACTCTGCATGTCCCCCTATACCAATGATACCTATTTATCAGATCATTTTAGATCAGGTTTGGGATCAAATCAGATCACTGCTTGACAGAATCGGCTTTTGGGACGCAAATCAGTCTCAATGAATGAATAACGCTGACTTGATCGGCGAAGCGGGTATCAATCCGCATATGAGGCGGCACATCTTTGTGCAGCAATGAGGGCAGGCCATGCTTGCAATGAAACCCGTTGGGCGCAATGCGTCTGCGCGGAAATACGATATCTTAACCGCATTGGGGGCCTATGCCCTGGCGCGTGGCAAGCATGAGCAGCGGCTGGTGCTGCGTTTCGTGACGTTGATGACAGCGCGCTACAATTGGGCACGCGATGAGTTGGCGGTCGGCCAACGTGAAATTGCAGCGCTTTGGTCTGTGGATGAGCGCACGGTAAAGCGCGATATGGCAAAGCTGCGTGGGCTGGGCTGGCTTGTGGTCAAACGGCAAGGCGCACGGGGGCGCGTCACGCAATATGGCATCGCGCTCGAGACTGTGCTTCGGGCGACCAAGCCTCAATGGGAGGCGGTCGGTCCTGACTTTGCGCTGCGCATGCAAGGCGCGCCAGAGCCGGACCGGGTTGTGGCGCTGCCCACAGCCGGCGCAGTGCGTGCCCCTGATCTGAGCGACGGCACCGAATGGGCCTTGGCGCAGGCGATCCTGTATCAGGAAGACCAAAGCAGCTTTGGCGCTTGGTTAAGCGCGCTGTGCCGGGTCGAGAGGGCAGGGGGGCGGTTGACGCTCAAAGCGCCGTCGCGCTTTCATGCAGCCTATGTCAGCACTCATTTGATGGGCCGGGTCGAGGCCGCTTGTCAGGCAGTCGATGAGGGCGTGACCGAAATTTTGCTCATCGTCTAGATTTCGCCACATCTTCAAGAAAGAGTGTGGCCATGCAAGTGATTCACCAATCTCCAACCGCTTTGATTGTTGAGGCGCGGCCCTGGGGAACGCCTTTGGTGGCGTTCTGGTTATCGGGGATCTGCGCCTATGGGACGTTGCAAGACGCGGCCACGTCGCCCGGATATGACACGGTCGTGTTGTTTCTGCTGTCGTGCTTTTTCATGAGCGTTGTCTGGGCAGTCGGGCAAGCCACGCGGCTGACCCTTGATAGTCGCGCGCGTGAGGTACTGATCGAACGCCGGTCGCTGACCGGGTGGAGCAAACGACGCCTGTCGATGGATACGCTTCATTACGCAGATGCCGAGGCCAGCGGGCATGGCGGCGCAACGGCATGGCGGCGCTTGTCGTTGGTGACGCAAGACGGTGAACGGGTGCCTGTCACCTTGGCCTTTGACGACAACATGTCCCCTGATGAGACGGCGCAGCAGATCAACAAATGGTTGGGCGTTCCGGTGATCTTTGAAAGTCCCAAGGGCTTTTTTCAAAGGTTGTTGAGCTTTTAACCGGGCCGTCATCCAAATCAGCGCATAAAAAGGGCCGCCCTGCTGTCGCAGCGCGGCCTGAATTCTTTCGAAGAAAGATTTAATTCGTTGCCGGTTCTTCGGTGGTTTCGGTTTCTTCGGCATCCATCGTCTCGGCCTCGCCTTCTGCGTCAGGGGCAGGGGCCAAAGATGCGAGATAGGCGTAAAGGTTGGTCGCGTCTTCTTCTGATCGAACCTGGAATGCCATCCGTCCGCGGGCGCGGCGATCATCAAGCGTTTCGCGCAGCCAGCCTGTTGGATCCTGTACGTAGCCAACAAAGCTTGCCTCATCCCAGGTCATCTCTTGCTCGGTGCCGAGGGAAGCCAGCGAACTCGAATAACGGAAGTCTTCAAGCGAGCCGATCAGTCGGCCCGACACCGCATAAAGGTTAGGGCCGGTTCTGGCGTTGCGCCCTGCAAGCGTTTCGCCGTTGCCATCGACGACAACATGACAGGCGACGCATTGGCGGTTGAATGCCTCTTCTCCGGCGGCTGGATCGCCTTCTGCGAGAGCGGGGGTGGCTGCCATGGCCGCGATTGCGGCGGAATAGAATAATTTCATGGGATGGCTTCTCCTCTTGTATGGCTTTCAATCTAACAAGTGAGCGCTTGAGTGGCACGGATCAAGGCCTGACATTTGTGTGATCCTTAGTTTACTGCAACATCGCGTCCGCTTTGGTCCAAAACACTCGTAAACGCCGGTATTTAAAAGAAACTACCGGGGAAAAACGCCAGAATTTCCCCGCAGTTTCAGCGTATTTATGCCGAGCTGTCCGGGCTAGGCGACGGCCTGCGCCAAGGCGCATTGCACCCAAAGTTGCTTGAGCGCATTTACCAGATGATCGATGTCAGCATCGGTGTGCAGCGGCGAAGGCGTAAAGCGCAAACGCTCGGTCCCTTTCGGGACAGTCGGATAGTTGATCGGCTGCACGTAGATCCCGAAATCTGCCATCAGAATATCGCTAAGCTGACGGCATTTGACGGGATCTTTAATCATCACCGGGACGATGTGGCTGTCGTTTTCCAGATGCGGGATGCCTTCGCGATCAAGGGCAGCGCGCAGGCGGGCGACTTGGCGGCGTTGCTGGGCACGCTCCATCTCGGATTGCTTGAGATGCGCGATAGAGGCTTTTGCGGCGGCCGCCACAGCCGGGGGCAGGGCGGTCGTGAAGATAAAGCCGGACGCAAAGCTGCGCACGAAATCACAAAGCGCGGCAGAGCCGGTGATATAGCCGCC
>CAKZYD010000285.1 GCA_937884085.1 uncultured Sphingomonadales bacterium
GCTTTTTGAAGCGGCTACCAAAATTTGGCGTAATCACAAGACTACCGCGATAGATGACGTAAATATCATATGTCATTTTGAGGCCTGTCTCAATATGCCTGCAACGATTGTGGCAATGGAAACAGTAAATTATTTAGCTGTTTTAAGCTGTGTAAGCGGTTCTCCAGCCGACGTAATTTTTGAGTTTTACCTAAATCGAAATACATCAGACTGGCCAGATATGCCGTTGCAAATCGGTCGAAAGTGTCGCTCAGAGCTGACTTTTCCGGCAAGTCGGTCAAATATTTGCGATGAGATTAATAGGCTTCTAAGCGCAAATTCATGCGTATTGGATGTTGTATTATCGCTGATCGCTGAGCCCAACTTAGTAAAACGATCTGCGCCATCCCGCGCCATGCGTCGGCAAGCCAGAAAAGCCGGCGCTAATCCACCAGCTCTTGGCTGGTATAAGGTCGGTTGGACCATTGGCAGTGAGGTGCGCGCACAGCAAGGTAGCGGCGGCGCTGATTATACGCTGCCACTACACTTTAGCCGCGCGCATTGGCGGCGCAGTGAGCGTGGCAAGCCATCGGCTGAACGTCGCCCAGGGCGGAACGGCTGGTGGGTTTGGGTCAAGCACTCCTTTAAGGGGCATCCTGACAACGGCATAAAGCTGCATCATTACATGCCAACGGTTGAGCCAAATGGAAAATCCGCAGCCACGATTGCAGCAACACAGCAGATGCTAAAGGCCTGGCAAGCTGAGCGCGGATTCCACGCTTAGCAGCTGCGAACGCCATCCTTTTCTAACGCGCCACGCACAAGGATTTTGGGGCAGATGAGTTTAACCGTTGAGCAGATTGATGCGATCATTGCTGACCTTGAGCAGGCCTATGCATCCGGCGCGCAAAAAATTCGCATTGATGATCATGAGGTCACTTACAACAGCCCGGAAAAACTGCTGGCTGCCATCGGTCGCTATCAACGTTTGCGGGCCACAGCCATTGGGAACACTGGCGGCGGCGCACGCAAGCGCTTTGCCCAAGTGAGTAAAGGCGTCTAACGCACCATGAACATTGTTGACCGGATGGTCGCCGCAGTCTCGCCTGAGGCGGGGCGGAGGCGCCTGCGCGCGCGTGCTGCGATGCGGCTAGCCTCCAACTACTATGACGGGGCAACGCGCGGCCGGCGCGGGTCATCTATTCGCCGAACAAGCGTCGACATCAATGCGGTGACGCGGCGGGACTTGTCTTCTTTGCGGGCGGGAAGCCGCGACCTTTCGCGCAACAACCCATACGCACGCCGCATCGTTGACATCATCTCTGCGGGCATTGTGGGCCAAGGCATTCAGCCTCATTTCAAACAAGGCGATGACATTGCAAGCGATATTGAGGCGCTCAAAAAGCAGCATCTCTATTCAACTGCAATTGATCACAACCGGCAGCATAATCTGTTTGGCCTGCAATCTCTGGCCGTGCGGGAGATGGTTGAGGCAGGCGAATGCCTTGTGGTGCGCCAGCCTATAACGAACAGCTTGGCTTCATCCATGGGCCTGCCTGTGCCTTTGCAAATCCAAATCTTGGATATTGACCATCTGGACAGCCTGAAAGAAGGCGTCACCGCATCCGGAGGGCAAATCATTCAAGGGGTGCAAGTCGATGCCAGTGGCCGCACGCAAGGCTATTGGCTTTATCCTGACCATCCCGGCTCCATGGGACCACGCGCCTTAGCCAGCCGCTTTGTGCCTGCCAGAGATGTTATTCATCTGTTTCGAGCAGACAGAGCCGAAGGCGCCCGCGATTTGCGCGAAAAGATAGCCGCGTGCTTTGCGGGCTTTCGCATGGGCGGGGAAGCCCGTGATGGCGAAGTTGATGATCAAGGCAACCCAATCGAAAGCATTGCCCCTGGCATGTTTGAATATCTGGGCGATGGTGAGCGTGTGGAGTTTGCCACCCCGCCCGTGGTGACCGGGTACAAGGAGCTGTGGTGGACGCAGACCCATGCGCTGGCCGCTGCGGTGGGCGTCACGCAAATGATGCTGACTGGCGACATGACGGGCGCCAATTTTGCAAGCGCCCGCATCGGCCGCCTAGATTATCTAATGCTACTGGAGCAATGGCAGCGGCTGACTGTTATTCCAAAACTCTGTGACCGCATCACCAGCTGGTTTTTGGAAGCGGCAGGCGCGCCATCCGAGATCACGACCAGCCACATGCCGCCTGTCAAAAAGATGCTGGACCCAGCCAGTGAAGTAAAAATGGCGCGGGATGCCGTGCGGTCTGGTCAGCTTAACCCTGATGATGTGCTGCGCGAGCGCGGCATAGAGCCAACAGAATTCTGGGCTGCAAGGCAAAGACAGGATGCACTGCTGGATCAGCTGGAGATTGTTCTCGATTCCGATGCCCGCCGAACCAGTGCAGCTGGGCTGACACAAGCGCGTCCGTTCAGCTCAACGGACGACATTTTTGATCGACCGGCTGAAGAAGCGGCCGAACTGACCAATGGCAACACCACAGACAATGAGGACGCCGCCAATGCGCAATGACATTGCAATGCCTGATATTCAGCCTCGCGGCACCGTGGAAGAGAATGGAGACGTTTATCTCTACGGCGAAATCGGCGAAGGCGGCTGGGCCGTGGACGCCAACGACATGGTGCCAAAGCTTCGGACTCTAAGTGAGACGGACTTAACCGTCTATATCAACTCCCCTGGCGGCGACATCGATCATGGTCTTTCGATCTACACGGCGCTCGCGGAACATCAAGGCAAAGACAACCATCATAAAGATGA
>CAKZYD010000286.1 GCA_937884085.1 uncultured Sphingomonadales bacterium
CCTGGCGGCAAGACTTTTTGAGCCGCGTCCTTTACATTTTCGAAGAAGAGCTCGCCGACCTCAAAGGCGGCGAGACGGCCGACAGCTATTGGCAGACCATCGCTGATATCGAAAAGGGCGATAGCTGAAATAGTCTATTTTAGCGAAGGGCTGTTTCGGCCCAAAAGACCAAGACAAACACCCAAAGCCGTCATTGTCTTACGGTGTAGGGCACCCCGTCTATCCTACTCCATATATGATGAGCAGCGGATGCCCCATCCAAGCCGTTGCATGACTGCAGTGTTTTCAACACTTTGAGCCCAAAATTGACACAAGCCAAGCGTGTGTGCGGCCCTCTACGGTGCGATATAGGCCTTGTTGTATCCCTTCTTGTCATGGCTTTGGGCTACAGTGTCGGAGTAGAGTTCATGGTATCACCGACAAAATTACTGTCTTTGGCGGTCGTCGTCCTCACACCCATTCCAACTGCCAGCGCAGCCTTTATCGGCATAACACTTGAGTGGATCAGTGGTCCTCTTGTTGGACAGACGGATGACATGACGTTGGAGGTCACATCCTTACCGGGCATCGGTGATGCGATCATTTATAGTCCAGAAAATGGCAATCTAATCGACCTTGATTTGTCGATTCCGCCCAATAATTTTGATGAGATGGATGACGTAGATGGAGGCGCTGATTCCACGTTTCCCTATTTTTCGCTCCAGCGCACCGGGCCAACCACAGGCAATAATCAAGGCCGTGTGGATGCAGTCCTAGAAACCATCACTGGGCGGTTTGACTTGCTGGTGATAGACACATTGGTGGGCGGCCCAACATCGGACGAGTCTGACTATTTTTGCCGCTATAACGAAAGCCCTGCCTTTGCGACAGACCCCAGTGCGCCACTACAAGACTATGATCCCAGCTACTGCATCGTCACCGCCGTCAGCATGTCAGAAACGATCAATGACTTAACCTTCGGCGGGCCCTCGCCGAGCCAAGACATGATTGCGCGGATGATCCGGCTCAGCGATGCCGCCGGTCCTGTCGTCTACCGCGATCTTCAGCCGCCGATTGTAGCGGTCGCAGAGCCCACGTCTTTCGGCGTTTTAGGGCTTGGCCTCGTTGGGTTGGGTGCGGCGTTGTCGCGCCGGCGTGGGATTTTGTGAATGCGTTGCCACCCAGGTTGATGCATAGTGACGGCGTATCCGAACTAACCGCAATTTATATTGAACAGTCTTTGGTCATTTGAGCCAATAACCAAGTCTTGCTGATAACAACCATCAATTAAAAGGTTTTTTCGCTTCACACGTGCTGGTGGCTAAAGTGACGTACTCTTTACCCTGTTTGATGTCGTTATAGTCAACGAGGTAAAACCGTTTAGTTATCTCACCGCTATTAGTCTGAAACCATGCGGTAAAATTGTAGGGCAGTGCGTTTTTCATGTAGAGATCAATGCTATCCACGTCATTTTGTATATAGATTTCGACGAAATGCGATGAAGCGGTCACTCCAGTTTTTTCAGCTAAGAAATTTAGAACTGGTTGTTCCGAAGCCATCTTTTTGTCTTTAAAAGCCAATTGATAAACTAGATTTCCAGTCGCGCCACCTGAAGTTGAGTTAATGAGTAGCTTAAGATAGCTTCCTTGAGTGTCGATTTCGACCTGGTCACATTCGATTGGGTCATTTTCATTTGAACACGACCAAGAACTAGCGGCCAGAATCATAAAAAGCCATTTCCTCATCGTACGCTCACAAACGCTGATTATTCTCTCTCTCATTTAATTCTCATTTTAGCATCTAAGCCCGCAGTGTCCCAAACCTACTGGTTCCCCAACATAAGTCATTTAAGAAGGAACCCATGCGTCTGGACCTCGTCCAGCGTTCATTAGAGAATTTCAACATAGTTTCACGGCTACATTTTGCATGGCCTGCGGCAGGGCGTCACGCTTTGCAGTAATCTTGGGCAATCCTTGTCCACGCAGTGGTCAAAGCCATCTTGCCGGGTATGAGCGTTGCGGAGGCGGGCCTAATGTCCCGCCAACATTCAATTTTTTGATGGGGTGATGCGCGTGGATACGCAAGTCGTAGTTGCCGGTTCGGGTCCGGTTGGAAGTATTGCTGCTTGGTGGCTGGCTGAGCAAGGCATTGACGTGGTTTTGCTCGAAGCTGGCGCGGATTGCCATGCGGATTTACGGGCGTCGACTTTTCACCCGCCGACATTAGAGATGCTGGAAGAATCCGGCGTCACCGACATGCTGCTTGATAGGGGCCTCAAGGCGCCTGTTTTCCATTTCCGCGACCGTGAGCGCGATGAGGTTTTCAGCCTCGATTTATCCGAGCTGGAAGACAAGACGAAATACCCCTTCCGCATTCAGTGCGAGCAGTTCCACATGGCCCGCAAAGTTGCTGATATGCTTGATAAGCATGACCGCGCGGACGTGCAGTTCTCTTCTAGGGTCACCTATTTCGAGCAGGACGAAGACGGCGTCACCGTTTATGTG
Organism: uncultured Sphingomonadales bacterium; assembly: GCA_937884085.1. GTDB lineage: Bacteria > Pseudomonadota > Alphaproteobacteria > Sphingomonadales > CAKZYD01 > CAKZYD01. The sequence continues at coordinate 2,484 of CAKZYD010000286.1, forward strand.
GAAACACCCGTCGATATTAAGAAGATCAAAGCACAGTATTTGATTGGCGCCGATGGAGCCTCGTCAATTGTGCGCAAATGGCTCGGCATTGAATTTGACGGCTTCACTTATCCTGAGAAGTTCTTGTGCCTCACCACGCCTGAGCCTTTGGAAGACTATTTTCAAGATCTGGCTTGGGTGAACTATGTGTCCGACCCAGACCAATGGCAGGTTATTTTGCGCGTCCCATCCCTTTGGCGCGTCCTTGTCCCTGTGTCGGAAGACGATTCCGATGAATATCTGCTGTCTGATGAAAGCCGGGATAAGGTCTTCAAGCATCTTCTGAAGACGGACAAGGAAATCGAAACCCGTCACCGGACGATGTACCGCGTGCACCAGCGGGTGGCCAAAACCTTCCGCGACCGACGCGTGTTTATCATTGGCGATGCTGCGCACCTCAACAATCCGCTTGGTGGTTTTGGGATGAACAGCGGTATTCATGATGCACGCAATCTGACCGAAAAGCTGGGTAAGGTGATCAACGACCGGGTCAATGACGATCTGCTCGATCTCTTCGATCGCCAGCGCCGGACTGTCACGCACAGCTTCACGCAAGCGCAGACCAAGTCCAATATGGAGATGATGCGCAATGGCTGGGGCAATGAGCGCAACGTGAAGCGCAATGAGATGCTGAGCCTGTCGAAGGATAAGGACCTGCGGCGTCAGTTCTTGCTGCGCCAATCGATGTTTAAGTCCCTCGAAGACGCGGCTGCAATCGCTTAAGCGACATCAAGAGGGGAAACGGGCGATGACAGATGTGCAGGGCACCCGGGCGAATTTTGGCGTCCTTGGCCCATCAACCAATACCATTGTGCAGCCGGACTTTGAACGGATGCGCACACCAGGTGTAACCAATCACTACAGCCGGATTTACACGCCCGACGCCAACGCCGTCTCCAACGAAACCTTCATGGAAGGCACGCTCACGATTTCCAAAAACGTGGGCGACGCTGTCGACAGCGTTATGACGGCCGATATCGATTATTTAGTCATGGGCATGTCGGCGATCACCTTTTATGGCGGCATTGAGGGCGGGAAGAAGTTCCAAGCCGAAGTAGAGGAGCGCTCCGGCGTTCAAATTTCCATTGGCTCGCTCAGCGTGGTGGAAGCCTGCCGTGCCTATGGCAACATTAACAAAGTGGCCTTCGTCTCTCCCTATTTCCCCGTCGCCAATGAAATCGTGAAGGGGTATTTTGAGGAAAGTGGCCTGGAAGTGGTGCGTGACCATTGCCTGCAATGCCCCACCTGGACGGCTATTGCGAAAGTGGAAGAGCACACATTGGTAGACGTGCTGAAACAGCTGGATGGTGATGATGTTGATGCGCTCATCCAGGTCGGCACCAATCTCTCCATGGTATCCCTTGCCGCCGCTGCGGAGAAATGGCTCGGCAAACCGGTCATCGCCATCAACACGGCGACCTATTGGCATGCCCTGCGCCGCTATGGCATTCAGGACAAGGTCTATGGCATCGGTCGTCTCCTAGAGGAATTTTAGCCCCGTGAAGCACCCTCTCCTTTCGCTCCTGCCCATTCTCACTTTGGCCGCTTGTAGTGAAGAGGCGCCGGAGGCTCGGGCAGACGCAGCCGAAGTAGAGGAGGAAGCCTCGGCTTCGCTCTATAGCGCTGAAGATGAAGCGGGCTACATGGCGCGCTTTAATCAATTGCTCGATCCGGCGGCGCAAGGCGGTCGCGGCCTGGGTGGCTATGATCCGCTGGAGCCAGTGGCAGGCACAGACGGCTACACACCGCTCCCTGCCGGCGAAACCGACCTCGTGACTCCAGAGGCAATTGACGCCGTCGATGCCTATGCAGGTGAGCGTAACAGCCAAGCGCTTATCATTTGGAAAGACGGCAAGGTCATCCACAATGCCTATTACGGAGATACCACGCCTGAAACGCTCATTATCTCACGCTCGCTGGCCAAACCCATTACGGCGCTGGCGATCGGCCGGGCGCTGAAGCTGGGTAAGATTGAGAGCCTGGACCAGCCGGTCGCAGATTTCATTACTGAGTGGAAGGGTGATGCCCAGAAGGAAATGATGTTGGTGCGGCACTTGCTGGACCAACGCAGTGGGTTTCTGCCACAGGGGCAATCCATGGACCCGGAGAGCCCGCTTAACCGCGCCTATCTGCATCCGCGCCATGATGAGGTCATCATCAACGATATGCCACTGACCTATGACCCCGGCACAGACTATCAATACGCCAACGCAACGTCGGAGATGGTGGCGCCAGTCATCGAGCGTGCCACCGGCATGCGCTATGGCACGTTTGTCAGCCAAGAGGTCATCCAAAAACTCGGCGGAGCGGGCGGCCAAGTTTGGGTCAATCGTGAGGGCGGCACAGCCCATGCAGGCTGCTGCATTCTGCTGCCAGCAGAAGACTGGCTGCGCATGGCCATCCTCGTGCTGCAAGACGGCGTTTGGGAAGGCGAGCAGCTGCTGCCAGAGGGATAGGTGGGGGCTATGCGGACCGGCACAGACCAAATCCCCTATTTCGGCCTTTGGCTCTGGCTGCCGCACACTTATCTTGAGCGCCGCGGCTTTGCCAATCCGAGCATCCCCTATGGCAAGGTGCTGCATTCAGAACCTTATCTCGACAAAGACATGATGATGTTTGACGGCAACTCAAACCAGATTGTCTATATGATGCCATCGGCCAACATGATTGTGCTGCGTGTGGGCAATCGCCCGCCGAAAGACAAGGAATGGGACAATACCGTCATTCCAAACACTTTGTTGCGCGGCACGACTTTCGCCGACGGCATTACGCCCGAACCTCAACCCATGCCAGCTGGGTAACAATCACCACCCCCTAGCCCCCTCCTCTGAAGAAGAGGGGGAAGAAGTCCCTCTCCTTCAGGGGAGGGGTTGGGGTGGGGCCGTAAGAATAGAAAGCAAACTATGGAATACGATTACGTTCCCATATCCAAACGACAGCCGCTAAAATGGCCCAATGGTGCCCGGGTCGCGCTCATTCTCACCTTCAACCTGGAAACCTGGGACCTCGTCAAGGATACGGACAAGCCCTATTACGCTGGCGGCCCGGCCATCCTGCCTGACCTATTGCCTGGCAATGTGGAAGATCTGCCCAATTTCGTTTGGCGTGAATATGGCCAGCGGGTTGGCATCTGGCGCTTGTTTGAGCTGTTTGACGAAATGGGTGCGAAGGCCAGTTGCACGACCAATGCGGTCACCTTTGAGCGTCGCAAAGAGATGACGGATGCGTGTCTTGAGCGCGGTTGGGAGCTGCTGGCGCACAACTGGGAGCAAGGCGAACTCCTCACCAACTTTGCCAAGCACCCGGAAAAAGAACGCGAAGTTGTTATCCGCACGCTTGAGCAGTTTGAGAAATATGTGGGCCGCAAGTCCAAAGGCTGGCTCTCCAGCTCCTTGCGCGGCACGCTGCAAACGCCGAGCATCTTGGCCGAGCACGGCTGTATCTTCCATTGTGACATCATGAATGATGACCAGCCCTATTTGCTACGGACCGACAAGGGCCCCATCGTTTCAGTGCCTTATTCCAATGAAATCAATGACTTCACCTTCCTCACGCGCCGTGGCTACACGACCGATGAGTTTCGTGATGCGCTGATTGAGGAGCTGGATGTGCTTTACGCGGAAGGCGAAAAAACCGGCAAAATCATGAATGTGGGCCTCCATCCGCATGTTTCAGGCCGGGCTTACCGGGTGCGGGCACTGCGTGAATTTATCGCTCATGCCAAGTCGCTGCCTGGTGTATGGTGGGCAACACGTGAAGAAATTGCAGACTGGTATTTGGAAAACCATGAAAGTCACATTCCTGGCCAGCTAGGATAGTGGCACCACCCCCTAGCCCCCTCCTCTACAGAAGAGGGGGAACGCCAACAGGCCCCTCAGCTTCAGGGGAGGGGTTGGGGTGGGGCAGCCACCCGAGACGTAGGAGAGAGAAAAATGGCAACCGCAGCACAGACCGTAACGGATATTCTTGGCCGCCTTGAGCAAATCGTAGGCAGCCAATATCTGCTGACCGATGATGCAGAGCGCGAGTTCTATGCAACGGATGTCTATCGCAGTGTGAAACTGCCGATCGCCGTGGCCCAACCTGCCACGGTGGATGAAATGCAAGCCATCGTTGGCGCCTGCTTTGAGTTTGGGGCGCCCGTCATCGTGCGCGGGGGCGGCGCATCTTATACGGATGGCTATGTGCATATGACAGACGGCGGCATCACCATTGATGTTTCCCGCATGAAGGCTATCGCCATCAATGAAGCGGACCAGATTGTGACCGTCGAAGCGGGTGTGACCTGGTCTGAGCTATGGGAAACCTTGAAAGCCAACGGCCTGAAAACGGCCTTTTGGGGCCCCTTCTCCGGCCTCAACGCCACCGTTTGCGGCTCCATGAGCCAAAATTCCATCAGCCACGGCCCAGGCGTATCCGCTGAAGCCGCGCTCAGCTTCGATATCATCACGGGCACTGGTGAGATGCTATCGACTGGGACGGCGGGCAACCGGGTCGCCAATCCTTTCTTCCGCTTTTTCGGGCCTGATTTAGCAGGGCTGTTTACAGGCGATTGCGGCGCGCTTGGCGTAAAGGCCAGGGTGACACTTGCGCTCGAAAAACGCCGGGAAGACTTTGAAGCGGCGAGCTTTAACTTCACCAGCTTCGAGGCCATGCACACCGCCATGCGCCGCATTGCCATGCTGCAAGTGGATGAAGAGAATTTCGGCCTGGATGCTGCCCTTCAGCAAGGCCAAATCGGCAAGTCTGACAATGTCAGCACCAAAGTCGAAATGGCCAAGAGCGTGATGAAATCCTCTGGTTCGCTTGCGAAGGGCGCCAAGCAGCTCGCCAAAATGGCGGTCGCTGGCGATAAAAAGCTCATGCAAGCCAGCTACGCCGTTCATTATATTGTAGAAGGCCATAACGAGACTGAGGCCAAGGCCAAGATGGATGCACTTAAAGCCATCGCCATAGAGCTTGGTGAAGAAATCCCCAACTCAGTCCCAGCCGTTGTGCGCGGTATGCCATTCGCGCCGTTTACCAATGTGGTTGGTCCCAAGGGCGAGCGCTGGCTTCCCTTCCATGGCCTCCTGCCCCATTCATCTTGCGCGGATTTCCACCAGGCGCTGGAAGACTATAAAGAGAGCCAAGCCCACATCCTGGATGAGCATGGCATGTTTATGGGCCGCATGTTTATGGCCGTGGGAACCAACGCCTTTGTCTATGAGCCCACCTTCTACTGGCCCGATGAACAAACCATCTATCACGAGCGTGTTGTGCCAGAGGAGCATAACAAGGCCCTACCCCGCTATGAAGCCAACGAAGTGGCACGCAGCGAAGCCAAGCGCATGAAGATGGATATCGTGAAAATCATGCAAGACCACGGCGCTGCCCACTTCCAAATCGGCAAACAATATCCGCTGCTGGATGGCCGCAATGACGCCTCTGTGGCGCTCATCAAAGCTGTCAAAGCTGCGCTTGACCCGAAGGGCATTCTTAATCCAGGGGCATTGGGGCTTAGCGCTTAACGCTAAGCTTCCAGCAGCGTCTCAAAACCACCGAAAATCATCCGTTTTCCATCAAACGGCATATCGGTCATATTTTGCTTTTCCATATCTTGGGCAGTCTTGCCCCAGCCTTCGTCTCGCGCTTCCTTGCTGGGCCAAGTAATCCAACTGAAGACGACTGTCTCATCCTCGCCCTTCTGAACCGCCATGGGGAAAGACGTGAGCGTCCCGTCGGGAACGTCATCGCCCCAGCACTCGACCACGCTTAACGCACCATGCTTCTTAAAGATGACGGCTGCTTCCTTTGCGTGATCGAGATAGGCTTGCTTCTGATCATTGGCCACAGCGGCCACAAATCCATCCACATAAGTCATGAAGTCCCCTCCTCACGCGTTGCTGAGACGTTACCACATCTTACTCAATCGCTGAACCTGGCGGCGGCGCGTTTGACCCTACGGCTTGGCCAATGCCATCTAGGCTCCAGTGCGGATAGAGCCCGCTGCTGCCAAAGCGCCGGTCATTCAAGATAGCGCGGACCACTTCACTTGGCGCTGGCTTCACCTCGCCATGCAGCGTGACTGGCTGGCCAACAATACCCAAATAGAGGGAAAACTCGTCATCAAACGCCGCTTTCTCGCGGTCGAATTCCTCTTTGATGAGTAGGCGCCCAGGCGATCCTTTGGGCAAAGCCCGGCCATTGTCTTGCAGCTGCTGTAGCAGTGTCCGCTGTTCATCAAGACGCGCCCGCTCAGCTGGGTCCATCACGCTATAAAGGTCACCCAAGGACAGGACGACGGGTTCTTGCGCCGACGCTATTGCGCTTTGGAGCAAAGCCAAGGTCACAACTATCCAGCGCATAGACATCTCCCAACATGCGACGATCGAACGTGAGAGAAGTCTAGAGCAGAATCAACGCTTTTCAAAATCGGCGGGGGTTTTCGCAAAGCGCACCTCCTTGGTTGAAAGCGGTTTGCCATCACCGCTTTGCAGCGCTAGAGCGCGGATGGGCTGCAGTGTCTCCCGATCAACGATTTGCAGCGGTGGGCCGCCTGGGGGCGGCACGTGCTTATCACCCCATTGGAGGAGCGCGATAAAGACCGTGCTGAGTTCCCAGCCCGCTGGCGTGAGTTTATAGCGGGGATAGCAGCCGTCTTTTTCAAGGCGCCGTAAGATGCCGTTTTCCGTTAGATGTTTGAGGCGATTGGTGAGAATATTTTTCGCAATGCCAAGCTCGGCCTGAAACCCAGAAAAAGTGGTGGTGCCGAAGAAGGCGTTGCGCACGATGAGCATGGCCCATTTATCGCCAATGATATCCAGCGAACGGGCCAGGGAACAATTCCAGTCCTTAAGGGAGGTGCGTGTCATACTCAGAGTTTAGGAAAAAAGAGTTGTTTAACGCAACTAAATATGAATAGTTGCATAAAGAAACTCTCAAGAGGGGCTGATGGCCGAGAAGGTGTGTTTGATTGCTGGCGCTGGCATAGGCCTTGGGAGCGGGCTTGCCAGAGCCTTCGCCAAGGAAGGCTTGACGGTTGCCTTGCTGCGCCGACCGCGTAACGAAGCCGAACTGGCGCCGCTGGTAGAAGACATCGAAGCCGCGGGCGGCCGGGCGCAGGCGTTCGGCGTGGATGTGCGTGATGAAGAGGCCGTCATCGCCCTGTTTCAGCAGATTGAGCGCGATATCGGACCAATTGAGGTCTGCATTTTCAATAATGGCGCCAATGTGCGTTTCCCGATTGCCGAGACGACCACGCGGGTGTTCCGCAAGGTCTGGGAGATGGCCACCTTTGCAGGCTTTTTGGTGGGCCGCGAAGCCGCTCGGGTGATGCAACCGCGCAGCAGCGGCACCATTTTGTTTACCGGCGCAACCGCCTCCATTCGCGGCGGCGATGGCTTTGCCGCCTTTGCCAGCGCCAAACATGGCCTGCGCGCGCTTGCCCAATCCATGGCGCGGGAACTGGCACCCAAAGGTATCCATGTGGCCCATGTGGTCGTGGACGGCGCCATCGATGGCGCTTTTGCGCGTGGTTATTTCCCAGACATTGAAGAGAAAGTGGCAAAGGCAGAAATCCTAAGCCCCGATGATATGGCGCAAAGCTATGTGGCGCTTTGGAAGCAGCCTAAAAGCGCCTGGACGCAGGAGCTAGACCTACGGCCTTGGACAGAAACATTTTGAAGCGAGACAGCCATGCGTCCCATCATCGAGTTGCTCTTCGATTTTGTGAGCCCAAACGCTTACCTCGTTTGGCACCCCCTCAAGGCCCTAGCGCAGCGCACAGGGGCAGATATCAAGGTCACACCGGCCTATCTCGGCGGCATCATGGAGATGACGGGCAATCAGCCGCCCATGATGCGCGATGGCGCTATCAAGGGCAAAAACGACTATACAATACTGGAAATCCGCCGCTTTTGCGCCCGGCACGGCCTTAGCAAGTTCCAAATCAATCCGCACTTCCCCTTCCGTTCCCTCACCTTACAGCGCTATCTGCTGGCCGCTGACGAGGAAGCATCGCGCCAGTGGATGATGGATGTGCTGCTGCCCATGCTGTGGGAAGACAAGCTTGACCCCAAAGACACTAAAACCATTGATGCGGCCCTCACCGCAGCGGGTTTTGAGATGGACAGCCTCAAGGCCAAAGCAGGCACGGCAGCGATAAAAGAGGCGCTCAAAGCCAATACGGCGGAGGCTGTCGAGCGCGGCGCCTTTGGCATTCCCACCTTTTTTATCGGCGATGAAATGTTTTTTGGCAAAGAACGGCTCGGCCAAATCGAGGAAATGCTGACAGGCGCTTAAGCCGCCCTTATAAAGATACCCATGAGCACTGTGACTGTCCGCATGAACGTAAAGCCGGAAAAAGAGGAAGAGTTCCTCCAAATCTTCCGGGATGTTATCGCCATTGTCGAAGCTGAAGAAGACGATTGCCACATCTATGCGCTGTGGGAAACGGGCGAGCCGTATGAGTATTTCCTGGTCGAAGGCTATCGCAATGAAGCCGCCCGCACGGCACACAATGAGCGCCACAAAAGTATTGGCCCGAACTTCTTCGCTTGCCTGGAAGGGCCGCCGGAAGTGCTCTCGCTCAGCAAGCAACTCATGGGCATCCCACGCTAACTGGCCTCGTTCAGCACCTTGTCATCTTCGTGCATCTATATGGGGCATAGAAAGGTAAGGATATGGCACGACTTGAAACCAAGCTTTTATATGCGCTGATGGGGCTGGCGCTGAGCAGCTGTATGGCTGGCGCCTCAAGCGGGGAACGCCAAATGGCCTTTGAGGCAGCTCTTCAGGACTATATTGGCCAGAATAGCGACGCGCTCCTTCTGCGCTATGGCCCACCGACACAGGTTGTCCCTATGAGCCAGGGCGGACGCCTGTTCAGCTATAGTCGGGAAGAAGAACGCCTCAGCGGCGGCGGCACCTTTACGGCCTATGACACGGTCCGCCAAAAGCGCGAAGTTCTTGATGCGGACGGCACCGTGCGGACGGTCGAAGAAAAAGTGCAAATCCCCGTCGAGCGCCAACGTGATATCACGCGGACAACGCTCCGCTGCAACATCCGCTGGCAACTTGATAACGATGATGTCGTGCAGGCCGTCGCTTGGGATGGGAATGATTGCTTCTAGCGCTTTATCCGACGAGCTGGGTCGCAGAACCACCAACTGGCAGTCCATACGTCGGCGCTTTTGACAACCGCCGCGACTGCGCTAAACTTGGACGCCTAGGAGCATGAGCCATGCGCTTTTTTGAGAAAGTCCAGGTAACGCAGTATGATGAGATGCCCAGTCTTGTTGGTCAATATGGCCTGATTCTCGGCCTCTCCCAAGAAAGGGGAAAGCCGAGCAACTGGGGCGTTTGGTTTGAGAGCCTGGATAAAATTCTCTATCTTGAAACCAGCCAGCTCAGCTTCACCGATGACGTCGTTGACAGCGCGCAGTATTACAAGAAGGGCAATACCGTGAAGGTCGTCCCCATCAGCGATTGACCCTTACTCTCCTTTCTAGCAGGCGACATTGACGTCTGCCTCCTCGACCCTCATCCTCACATCACGGGAATGGCCCTAAGCGCCCAAGACGGCGCTGTTTCTAGAGAGGTACTCATGGACCTAAATGCAGACTATAAAATGCTCATCAACGGCGCTTTGGTCGATTCCGACCAGCATATTGATGTCGTCAACCCAGCGACGGGCGAGCCTTTCGCCCAAGCGCCCGATTGTTCAGCAGCCCAGCTCGATCAAGCGGTAGCCGCAGCCCGCAACGCTTTTCCCGGATGGCGCGCCACGCCGATTGAAGAGCGCGCCGCGCTTTTAATCAAATGTGCAGATGCAATCGCGCCGTTGGCGGAAGACATCGGGCGTCTCTTCACGCGCGAGCAAGGCCGACCGGTGAACTTCGCCATCAATGAAGTGAAAGGCGCCTGCGATATGATGAAGGCCGTCGCGCAGATGCGTCTGCCAGATGAAGTGGTTGAGGATTCTGAAAAGCAATTCGTGGAAAAGGTGCACAAGCCTTTGGGTGTTGTGTGCGCGATTGCGCCGTGGAATTTCCCAGTCAACCTCTCTCTGGCCAAAGTGACGCCAGCGCTTCTCACGGGCAACACGATGGTGCTCAAGCCATCCCCATTTACCCCGCTTTGCACGCTAAAAATTGCTGAACTGCTCAATGAAATTCTGCCGGCCGGTGTGCTGAACGTGGTCACTGGCGGCGATGCACTGGGACCAATGATGACGGCCCATCCTGGCTTTGATAAAGTCTCTTTCACCGGCTCCACCGCGACTGGCAAGAAGGTGATGGCCAGCGCCGCCGGCGACCTCAAGCGCATGACGTTGGAACTGGGCGGCAATGATGCAGCGATCATCCTGCCCGACGTGGATTTAGACGAGGTGGCAGAAAAGATTTTCTTCGGCGCGTTCTTCAATACCGCCCAAATCTGCGTTGCCACAAAGCGAATGTACGTTCATGAGGACATTTATGACGCTCTGCGCGACCGGTTGGCGGCTATCGCGGCCAATGCCAAAGTTGGCGATGGCGCAGAACAAGGTACGATGCTCGGCCCAATCCAAAACAAAGCCCAGTATGAGCGGGTCATGGATCTATTGGAAGATGCAAAGTCAAAAGACTTGGTGGTGATTGAAGGCGCCGATGTGCCAAACAATGGGGGGTATTTCGTCCCCGTAACCATTGTGGACAACCCGCCGGAAGAAGAGCGCGTGGTGCAAGAGGAAGCCTTTGGCCCGATTTTGCCAATGCTTAAGTTCAATGACATCGACGATGTGATCGACCGGGCCAATGACAGCGACTATGGCTTGGCTGGCGCCGTTTGGACCAAAGACACTGAAAAGGCCAAAGATATCGCCCGGCGGATGGAAACCGGCACCGTCTGGATCAATCAAAATCTAATGCTGCGACCCGATACGCCTTTTGCAGGCCATAAACAGTCTGGCTTTGGCGCTGAGTTCGGCATGGAAGGCATCTTAGAATACACCGTACCGCAAGTGGTGATGATGGCGAAATAGAAGGTATGGGCGTCCGGAGCAAAGGAGGCCCTTTGCTACGGCCTGATAAACGGGGGCTTAATACGTTTCGTTCGCTGCAGTGGCATTGGTCTCGAAACGCACGCTGGTGACGGCGCCATCTTTGACTCTGCATTCGGCGTGAGAGCGTGCACCGGACCCCGAGATTTGGTAGCGTAGAGAAATCTCCTTGCCGCGCCGTGCGCGGACAACCCGGATACGACCGCTTTTTCCGCCATTGTCTTCGAGCGCCGCTTTTATGGCGCCCTTGCAGACTGTGGCAGCGGCGTTGAGCTTGCTGTCCGCCAACGCCGCGCCTGTGATGGACAGGTATGTCATCGGTAGGCAGCCAATCGCAGTAAATATGAACATTCTGAATTTCATCATTGGGCTCCTTTATTCAGATGGTTGTTGGCGTTAGAGCTGCGCGATTGCAGCAATTGCCAATATCCAAGCCAACATCAGCCCAGCCGCCAGTGTGCCAAAAGCACCGACCATGCGAAGGGCAGGAAAGAGGCCGAACCCAGTGGTGAGGTGCGAGCCTTGCAGACTGGAAAATGAGAGCGCGTGCGCGAGCCTGGCTATAGAGAAGACAGCCGCAGCTGCAAGCAGCAAGGTGCTCGCACCTATAAACGCTTCAGCCAACACAAATGCTGCCAAAAAAAGCGCTGCATTTTCGGCCAGATTTCCATGGCGCCGAATTTTTCTTTCCAAGTGCTGATCGCCGCCTGTGCCGACCCCGACATTCGCTTTGCCGCGGGTTGCGCCGACAGCGAGCATCAGCGACAGCTGCAGAACAAGAAGGAAAGCGGCAAGGGCAGGGGATAGACTAAGGGTAGACATAGGTGACTCACGACGTAGACGCTGGTGGATGATTGCCAGACTATGCTGTTGCTTTTTTGCGTTGTCATTGTGAGAATTCGCACTCTCTTGGTGCAAAAATGCAGTGGCTATGCTTATGGATTGGGAAGCAATCAAAACCTTCACCGCGGTAGCGCATCACGGAACCGCACGGGCTGCCGCCAAAGCCTTGGGCGTCCATCACGCCTCTATAGGCCGCCGACTTTCCAGGCTTGAAAGCAGTTTGGGCGCGCATTTGCTAGAGCGCACGCCCGATGGATTTGTGGTCACAAGCGCTGGCGAAAGACTATTGGCGGCGGCTGGCCATTTCCAGGAAGCGCTTTATGAGGCAGAGCGGCATATCGCCGGCCAAGATATGGCTGCGTCTGGCGTCCTAACCGTGACTATGGCGGAGCCGATCGCCACACAGATCTTCGCACCACGTCTGCCGGAATTCACAGCCGCCTATCCGGGCCTCGATCTGCATATGGTTGTATCCTACAACGTTCTCGATGTAGCGCGGCGCCAAGCGGATGTGGCCATTCGCCTGGATAACAATCCGCCGGACAACTTGATTGGCAAACGCTTGTTCGCCTATCACCAATCCGCCTATGCAACGCCAGCCTATTTGCACCAGCACGACCTCTTGGCTGATCCACCGACGGCGCGCTGGCTGGGGTGGTTTACAGAGCCCGGCGCTGGCGCAGCTTGGGTGAAAGAAAGCCCGTTCCCACAGCTGCCCCTTTGGGGCGCGTTTACCGATATTAGACTGCACCAAGCCGCCACGCGGGTTGGGTTAGGTCTTGGTTATCTTCCGTGCATGACGGCGGATGCCGATCCGTTGCTGATACGTGCGACCGATCAACCAACGGTTCCAACTCGCGATATCTGGATTCTCACCCATGAAGACCTGCGCCGCACCGCCCGCGTTCGCAGGTTCATGGAATTTGCAGAAGATGTGCTCCGACAATCCAAAAAACAGCTGGTTGGGGATTTAGCTCAATAGCGGCTATTGGGGACCCCGTCAGTCCGAGCCATCAGAGAAGCTTACCGCGCCGCAACTTCAAGGGTTGTGTATTCGTCAATCAGCCCGCGCGCTTCCGTCAGCGCGGCATCTGCTGTCTTTTTACCTTCACGGACTTCCTCTGCAAGGCCGAGCAGAGGCATATAGAGCTCGGCTGGCTCGCCTTGGATAGTCAGGCCAAAGCGAGGGTTTTTTGCAGCGATATCATCCCAAATGGCCCGCACCTCGGTCCAATAGTCTTTAGTGTCCGCCCAATAGGCCTCTGCCACTTCCACTGGGAATTCGTCCATGCGGCGATAGCTGTTGATGCCCACTTCCCGGGCCAAGAGCTTTGGATTTTCGCCGCTGATCAGCTTGGAGTTATCTTGCTCATGCACCCAGCCCCAAGCGGTAATCACATGGCGGTTGACGCCGGCCATGATGTCATAGTCATCCCGCTTCGTGGCTTCCCGGCGCGGCAATGGGCGCCATGCCGAAGCAGGCTCCCAGGTCGACAGACCCGCTTCATGCTGCCAGCGCGCAACAGCGCCGTAACGGGGAGCATCGTCTACCTGATAGACGACTTGGCTCCATGCGCCGATGCGGTCGGCCTCAGCCACTGGCTCGCTCTGCCAGGCATTTTTGCCGATATAGGTGAGAACTGTTTCAGGCTGGTATTCCCAGTCCTGCCGCCAGTGTTTGATGGGAAAAGACTGATCATTGTGTGTTGCTACCAAGATGTGTTGAAGCGCAATATATGTGCCTCGGTCTTCAATAACGCGCACAACTTCTGTTGCCCCGGTGCGATAGCGCTCTTTCAGCTCATAGCCAGGCATGAAAGACACGGTTTCCATGAAATCAAATTCGACTTCATAGTTGCCCGCCATGGCAAGGATGGCTTTGCGGTCCGCTTCGAAATCGGCAGCGACCTGGTCAGCGGACGCTTGCGCCATTGAGGTCTGCGCAGGCGCGCTGGCGGTTTGATATGAGGCGGCGCAACCAGCCACAAGACCCGCGGCGGCAGCTATAACCAACATACGAAGTGCTTTTCCAGCGTGATTAAATTGCATCAGCTTTTCCAAAACGTCTTTCTAAATTGATACCAGTTCTTATTTGCGATTGCTCTTTTGTCAAGGCTGCACTAGTTGCGAGTGATTCCAGATAGCATTGCAAATGCTTCGCAAAATTAGGGCAGGACTATCGCATGTTTCAAATCCCCCATCGTTATACCCAATCCGGCAGCACGGCTCAAACCATCCCGGGTCGCAGCGCCTTTTTCCGGGCCTTAATGGCAGGCACGGTCTTGAGCGCTGTCGCAGCGCAGCCCGCAGCCAGCCAAAGTGAGGGAGAAGCAGCAGAAACGAGCAGTCTAGAGGAAATCACGATTTTTGCCACCAAATCGCCCATTCCCGCCTTTGATTATCCTGGACAAGTGAGCGTGGTAACGCGCGATGTGGTGCTCGATTTCAATCCCTCGTCCATCTCAGATATTTTTGCAGCCGTTCCAGGCGTGCAGTTCTTCGGCGGACCGCGCCGCAGTGGTGAAGTTCCAACTGTTCGCGGTATTGGCGAAGAAGGTGTCCTCGTCCTCTTTGATGGAGCGCGGCAAAGCTTTGTTTCGGGCCATGACGGCCGCTTGTTCATTGATCCGGAATTGCTCCGTTCTGCTGAAGTGATTCGTGGACCAGCCTCCGCTCTTTATGGTTCTGGAGCTTTGGGGGGTGTGATTGCCCTCAATACAATCAATGCCTCTGATATTTTGGCACCCGGAGACAGTTTGGCTGTACGTCTCAACAGCGGCTATCAAAGCGTCAATGACGAAGTGCGTATTGGTGGGCTGTTCGCTTGGGAATCAGATGACGGCAAAGCGGATGTCGTTGGGCAACGGACTTGATTTGCCAGCGGACGACCAATCGCTCGCGACCCTTTTAAAAGGTAGCTACCGGCCCAATACCGACTTAGAGCTGTCTTTGCGCTACCAGCGCCTGGGTGGCAGCGCCATTGACCCCAACAACCCACAGGGCGCCAATGTCGGCGAGCCAGGCAACCCGCTGGTGGACCGCAATATTGATAGCAATACGGTGCAAGCGCGGGCGGTCTACGCGCCCGCAGATAACAATTGGATCGATTTAGACGCTTCCGTTTATTATTCCCGCAATATCGTTGAAGAATCAGAGCTTGATAGTGATCGTATCGTCGACCGCGACGTGGAAACCATCGGCCTGGTCCTCAACAACCGCTCACGTTTTGACTTAGGATCGGCTGATCTCGCTTTCACATATGGGTTTGAAATCTACCAGGATGATCAGTCTGGTAGCGATAACACCAGCGCTGATGGAACACGCGGCGGGGTTCCAAATGCACAAAGCACGTTTTATGGCGCCTTCCTACAAGCGGAGTTGACTGTGGAAGAGCCCCTTGGCTTACCGGGCAAGCTGACCTTCCTCCCTGGGTTCCGGTGGGACCGATTTGAAAGCAGCGCCGACGGGCAAGAGGATTCCGATGCCAGCGCCGTCTCGCCAAAAATTGCCGTCTCCTATAAACCAATTCCGGAAGTGCTGATTTTCGCCAACTGGGCAGAAGCATTTCGCGCACCCTCGTTCAATGAGCTCTACGCCAATGGGATCCACTTCCAAATCCCCAATTTAGGTGCATTTCCGCCATTCCCACCCCAGTTCGTGACGAACTTTTTCATTGAAAACCCGGACTTGCAGCCAGAAGACTCGCAGACTTGGGAAGTTGGCGGCGGCCTCGACTTCGACGATTTGTTCCGCCCGGATGATAGTTTCACCTTCAAGGCCTCTTATTTCCAATCAAATGTGGACAATCTGATCGATCTGGCGGTGAACATTCCTGCGGGCTGTTTCGGCGCACCTTTCCCGCCGTGTGGCTCGGGCGCACCCTTTGGCAATACCAGCCAGAACGTAAACGTCACCCGCGCCCGGCTCTCGGGTTTTGAAGCTGAGCTGAATTACGAAAGCGACCTATCTTACATCCGCGCCAACTTTGCGACCATTGATGGGACGGACCGGGATACAGGCGATTTCGTTGGCGCGCTGTCGCCGAATATCTTCTTCGCTGATACGGGCCTTAAATTCTTTGATGGCGATCTAAGACTGGGCTCACGCCTGACCATCGCGGGCGATTTCGACGAAGTGAATGAAGCATCGCAGGCGCGCGATAGCTACACCATCGCCGACGTCTATGCGGTCTTTCAGCCCTCCGATGAGCGCTTCAAAGGCATTCGGATAGACCTGGGCGTGGATAATATCACAGACGCAGACTATGAGGTTGTGAATGCTGGCGTGAGCCAACCTGGTCGTAACTTTAAGATTGGCGTTGCCTATCAGTTTGGCTTCTAGGCCAAGCTCAACCGATTTGCTCCGCGGCTAAGAAACCTGACCCGCCGCCCAGGCCAGGACCCGGGTGGGTGGCAGCACCGATGTGACAGAGGTTCTTGACCGGCGTCTTATGGCCCTTGGCGCCCGGAAACGGGCGCCACAAGGCAAACTGGTCGATGCCGCAATCCCCGCAATAAGGATCACCGCCGACCAGGTTGCAGTTCAAGCTTTCTAAATCTGCCGGCGACAGAACCTTGCGGCCCAAAATGCTGCTGGAGAGGCCGGGAATATGATGCTCTAGGCGTGCGACGATACGGTCCGCATAGCGCTCGGCCACATCGCTGGTCCAGGCGCCATCAGCAGGCGTTTTAATCTCGCCCGCTGCATCGCCTTTGATGACGCGGGGCAGCTCTTGCAACTGTATCCACAGCTGGCCTTTGCCCTCCGGCACACGGCTTGGATCATGGGTCGCAGGCTGGCCAGCGACGATGGTGGCCGTGTGCGGGAGAAGGCCGCGTTCGGCTTCATTGACAGCTTGTGAAACACCATCGAGGCCAGGCGTCACATGGATGCCGGGCACGTTGTTGAGGCGTTCATCCGTCCACTCAGCTGGCTTATCCAGAGCGATATGTATTTGCATGTCAGCGCGGCCAAAACGATAGGCCTTGCCGCGCTGAACGGTATCCTCTGGTACAGGGCCAGCGGGCAGCATCTCGCCATAAAGACGGTTGGGGGGCACATTCGCAAGCACCGCTGTTTTGGCCGTTATGTCGGTTCCATCTGATGTTTTTACGCCGATTGCTTTGCTGCCTGAGACCAAGATATCTGACACATGTGTCCCGGTTTTCACCGTGACGCCATTTGCCGCCATCATCGCCTCAAAGGCCGCCACAATATTGCTCGACCCGCCTTTAACGACAGGCATGCCCACTTGCTCCAAGGTGAAGGCGATCACACGCCCCATGGCGCCGGAGGCCGCGCTTTCTGGGCCAAGGCCTGTATGCAGGATCCAGGGCGCAAACATGGCGTGGGTGAGGGGGTGTTGATAGGTATTCTCCAACCAAGACCGGCAACTGCGCAGCGCGTCGCCAGCAAAGACCGCCATACCGTCTGTTTTGCGCGCCCACAGGGCTTTCCCCATAGTCTTGAGCATTCCGAAGGACCAGAGGTTCGCACCGAGGACCGAAAAGGTTAAATCCAGGTCGCCCATGAGCGCACCCATATCGGCGGCGTGCGCATCGCCTTCACCGGGTAAGAGCGCGTTCAAGGCCGCGACATTCTTCTCCCGGTCCATCGCCATCACAAAGTTGCTTTGGTTCGGTAGGATCGCGGCCGATGGTTCGGGAGCGAAACAAAACTCTAGTCCAGCCCCGTGTAAGTCATCTTTCAGCGCAGCATAGGCAGGGCCTGCGATAAACAGCGGATACCAGCAGCTCATCAAGTCGTGCTTGAAGCCAGGCAGGGTGGCTTCTTCGGTGCGGATGGTCCCGCCCAGCTGGTCATTTCGCTCTATGAGGCAGACCGACAGGCCCTTTTTGCCCAGTATAGTCGCCGCCACCAGGGAGTTGATGCCGCTGCCTATGATGATGGCGTCATAATCAGCCATGGCTTAGCTGCCTTGCAGCATGGGGACCATGTCATCCAGCCGTTCGGGACCTATTGCGCTATAGCCGCCGTCGACGGGAATATCGGCGCCGCTGATGAAACTGGCTTTATCGGAGGCGAGGAAAGCAACCGCATTGGCCACTTCTTCCGGCTCGCCAATGCGGCCCATAGGGTGAGTGATAGCGGCCACTTTACTGGCCTGATCTTTGTTTTCTCCCGACAGCATGGAAATCACATTGGACCAGGTCCAGCCCGGTGAGACCGAATTTACGCGGATGCCGTCCTTTGCCCATGCGGCGGATAGGCAGTGCGTCATGTGCAGAATACCGGCCTTGGAGACGGCATAGACCATCCGCCCCGGCTGCGCGACTTTGCCAGAAATGCTGGCGGTATTTATGATCGCGCCGCCGCCGCGCTTCACGAATTCAGAGTGCAGCTTTTGGGCAAAAATAAAGCCGCCCACCAAATTTACGTTCAACCCGGTGAGAAAGTCTTCGCGGCTGGTTTGCGGGCCTTCATCCAAATAGGTCGCCGCTACATTGACAAGGATATCAACGCCGCCAAAGGCCGATTGCGTTTCGGCAATGCAGGCATCAATGGCTGCGTCGTCGCTCACATCCGTGGTTTTAAAGAGAACACCATCGCCCAACTCGCCAGCAATGCGCGCGCCATCCTCTTCAGCGATATCCGCCATCATTACCTCGGCGCCAGCGCCTTTCAGCGCGTCAACGATTTTCGCGCCTATGAGCGTTGACGCACCCGTCACAATGGCGACTTTTCCAGATAGATCACCCATGTTGCCCTCCTAAAGACTCGCTGTTGAAAGAGAGCGTAGGGATAATTACTTTAAGTTCAAAGTAGTTTTTTTCCCTATGCTGACAGCAGACCTTGGCCTTTGCGGATCACAGCGATATAGACCAGCGCGAGACGATAGGAGACCACGTATGAAGCTGGGCCGGATGAACCATGTTGGCGTTGCTGTGCCGTCCATGGATGAGGCGATCAAGCATTATCGAGAAGTGCTTGGCGCTGAGCAAATTTGCCAACCCTTTGACATGCCGGCGCAGGGGGTAAAAGTCGCTTTTGTTGAAACGCCTGGCCAAGATGGTACCCAAGGAACACAGGTTGAGCTCATTGAGCCGCTGGGCGAAGACAGCCCAATCCACGGCTTCATCGAGAAAAATCCGCTCGGGGGACAGCATCATATTTGTTACGAAGTGCCAGATATCCAAGCAGCAAAAGCGGACTTTGAAAATAAAGGCCTGCGGATTTTAGGCGAGCCACGCATAGGCGCCCATGGCACGCTGATCTTCTTCATTCATCCCAAGGATATGGGCGGGATCCTGACCGAAATTATGGAAACGCCCAAGGGCATACACTAGGGTCAAAACCCAATCAGCCTATTGATCGGTAATGGCAAATCATGATTCCGGTGGTGCGAAACTGTCGGAGGATAATGAATGCCGCACCTTTGCTGGTTGAGCGATGCGCAATGGGCGCTGATTGAACCGCATGTTCCGAAGAACCAGCCGGGCGCCCGGTGTGTCGATGACCGGCGGGTGATTTCGAGCATCATCCACGTTCTGAAGACCGGTTGTCGGTGGTGCAATTGTACAGCGGACTATGGTCCCTCCACAACGATCTACAACCGGTTCAACAGATGGTCCTGCCGCAAGCTCTGGGCAAACCTCGTCGAGGCGCTGACCGCCTCCGGCGCGGTGACGAAATCGACGTCCATCGACTTGACCTATGTGAAGGCACATCGCTCGGCCCATGGCGGAAAAGGGGGGCGAAAGCCCAGGCGATCGGCCTCTCGCGCGGTGGCCAGATGACCAATATCCACGCCCTGACAAATACAATCGGGCGGCCCTATGCCTTCGATCTGGCGCCCGGCAATGTCTCCGACATGAAGGCCGCCGAGCTCCTGCTGCAAAAGGCCGAAGGGGCGCGCTACATGATCGCCGACAAGGGCTATGACGCCGATGCCCTCCGCCAGGAGCTGAGATCGCGCGGAAAGGTCCCGGTGATCCCCGGAATGTGCAACCAGAAACGCAGAGTGGTCTTCGAAAGGAGCTGGTATCGCGAAAAACACAGGGTCGAAAACGCCTTCTGTGATATCAAGGATTTCTGCCGCGTCGCCACCCGATACGACAAGCTCGCAAGGACCTTCCTATCTGCCGTCGCCTTCGCAATCCTCGTCAGATTCTGGATATGATTGAGTCTGGAGCCTGGATATTTCCCCTCAACAGTCGCGCCGGCGGCACGCGTCAAAGTCTGGCTCCAATAAATTTGGATCCTAAGGATTACTGTGACCGCGCTTCAAGAGCAAAACCGTTAGAACGACGCCGAGGACTGTGCCAGCAAAGATGAGTACACCAAAAACGTCGATTTTGCCTATCATGAACGTGGCGAACAGCGCACCGAGGTCCGCAAGCCCGATAACAATCGCCGAGGTGATCAATGCCGTACGGTTGGCGTAGAAGAAGATTAGAAATGAACCGACAAGCGCCACCAGACCAAACCAAAACAGGTTAAAACCGTGCTGGCCAAAGGTCACCAGAATCGCTCGCACTTCGTCCGCATAGTCACGGGAAAGTCCGTCGGGATCAGTTTCCGGGAAGAGCATTTTTATTGAAGAGATGTCGCCCGATAAAGCGCTTTGCACCATGATCAGCCCTGGTAGAATATGGAGCAAAGCCCACAAAAACCAAAGTGTTCCAATTATCTTGGAGACTACGTTTTTTCGTACGTCTGCCATTTCGTCCTGCTTGCGGTTAGGGCCATGAATTCCTTAAAATATTCACGATGAAGTTGACCATTTCAACTAAAAGCTAGGCGCTGGACCTGTTCGCTGCTGTTGCGTGTAGAGCTGTTACGCCTCTTGCGATTTGCGCAGTCGAGAAATTGTACCTGGCTTTGCCGGGCGCAAAAACCACAAGCGCCAAGGCAAATAAGATGACTGCAGATACGGCACCAGACCACTCATCGAGATTGCATTTTGCGATCTCAAAGACTGGAGGCGTGCCGTAACGATCTACAGCAAACCGGCGAGAAACTTCCCCTCAGCAGTCGCACCGGCGGCACGCGTCAAACTCTGGCTCTGATTGAGTCTGGACCCTAAGACCTGTTTTAAGTGGGCCGAGCTGTCATAAATCCGTAACGATTCTATCGGTTGCTGGGTCTGGAAAACATGCTAAGGCGCAGCCAGCACTCGGTATGTGCAGCGATGCACAAGGCTGATAACAAGAACGGACCAAAGCAGGGATTGGCGACGGTGCTATGAGTCTAGCGGGCTATGAGCTCTTTGCTATCTTAGGCTTCATTTTCGCGGCCTATTCGGTGATTGCCAACGACTCGATTCAGACCCTTGGAACGTTTCTTGCCTCAAATAGCGATCGCCACTGGACCATCCTTTGGCTCTACGCCAGTTCGATTATTCTCATCATCATGGCCTATGGCTATTTTGGAAATGCGGGTGATATCGCCTTTGGTCGGCTGAATAAAATTCCCTATCCGGACACTGGTATTCAATGGTGGCATGCCTTGCCGCCCTTAGTCCTCTTGTTTTTGACGCGCTATGGCATTCCCGTTTCAACCACCTTCCTCGTCCTCACCATCTTTGCCACGACAGGCGGCGCCTCTACCGAAGGCGTACTGGGAAAAATGGTCCTAAAATCAGCCCTTGGCTATGTCGTCGCCTTTGGCGCAGCGGCGGTGGTCTATGCCTTGATTTCGCGTAGCTGGGAACGCTGGATCAGCAAAACGCGCGGCGCACCCCTCGGCTCAATGTGGGTAGTTTTGCAATGGCTGTCGACAGCCTTTTTATGGTCGCAGTGGCTTATGCAGGACTTGGCCAATATCTTCGTCTTTTTACCGCGCGAAACGGTGGCGTCTGCGGGCGACGTAGCCGTTACCTTCAGCCCCGCGATGCTTGTCTTCGCAACGATCGTGATTGTGCTGGTACAAGGCTATACCTTTGCAACACGGGGCGGCGAAATCCAAAAAATCGTCCTCACCAAGGTGAATACTACAGATATTCGCGCCGCCACTGTTGTGGACTTTATTTATGGACTCATCCTGCTGTTCTTCAAAGAGCTCAACGATATTCCCATGAGCACGACTTGGGTATTTCTGGGGCTTCTAGCCGGGCGGGAGATGGCGATTTCCATTGTCGCGAACCTGCGCGAGAACAGAGAAGCCTTCTTTGATGTGTCAACGGATGTGGGCCGCGCCTTTTTTGGGCTTATTGTCTCCGTGGTTTTAGCCTTCGGCATGCCCTGGATTGCGACGGGGCAGATTCCCAGCTTCTAATCTATGCTTTGAGCCAAAGCCTCTAGCAGAGCCACTGCCTCATCAGCCCGGCTCTCCGGTACAAACAGGTGATCGTGATAAAAGGCGGAAACGGCGTTGGTGCTGATGCCGTTTGCAGCGAGATGGCGTGTTATGCGCGCCAAAAAGCCAACGGCCTCCAAAGCGCTATGCACCGTCAGCGTAATCCGCCGACAGGCAAAAGCGTAGGGGATGTGAGCAGCGTCAGCCTGCGCTTTCTCAACAATCAGCGTGGTGCCCTCGGCTTCTTCAAACACCATGCGCGGCTGAAGCTGCGCCCGCTGTTCCTCCGGAACGTCAACCGCAAAGACATAAAGCGCGTCATCCAGCACAGGTTCCATACCAGCAAGCAGCGCCTGCAAGGCTGGTTCACCGGATGGGGACATGGCGCACCTCTTTCTTAAGATATTAACCGCCGCCTAAGTCCCTAGTCTTATTGTGCTGGTCGCCAGATGTCTAAGCGCGGCGTATAGTTTAGGCTTAAAATATTTTTGAAGCCGACCATGCAGCGCTCAAAGCCAAACACCTATACCCCGCCATATCCAGCCTTTCAGCAGCTTCAGCCAAGCACCCAGCCGGATTTCGTGATGGCCATGCTGGGCGTGCAAACCAAGACCGCAGAGTGGACGCTGTTTTCCAATCTCCTTGATTGTTTGGAGCAGACCGGCGCCGGACAGCCGCTCCACATTGAATATGGCCAGCAGGACGATGCGCAGGGCTTTCAAAACGATATCCTGATGCCTTACTGGCGCACGCGCGAGGATATGGAGGACTTCTTTGGCCGCAATGACGTGATCCGTCTGCTGAAAACGCCGCTGACCGGCACAGTGGGCCTATGGGCCGAACAGCTGGCCGCACCGACCACCGCGCTTGATGCCAACAATGCGCGGCCAGATGTCGACTATGGGATTGCCCGCTATTCAGAGCCAAAGGAAGAGCAATACCACGCTTATATGGGCTCCATGCGAGACCGGGTGCCAGATTTTCTGGCAGGCACATCCGACGCTGAGCCCCTTGGCTTAACGCGCCAGGCAAAGCGCCAAACCCACGGCGCTGTCTTGGAAATCACCGACCTACCGCATAACCTTTGTTTCATTCGCGGCGCCTTTGCCTGGCAAGAGGCAGGCCAAGAGGAACAGGAAGCCTATTTGGAGAAAATGTGGCCCGTCTATCGGGATGGAGCCGAATATTTGCGCGACAATCCCATCGAATCGGGCTGTATCTCGATGCGAATGATTGAAGAAAAGCCGCTGCATCAAAACACTGGCATCCAATCAGGTATTCTCGGCTGGTTTCTTACTTTGACTGAACTTGAGCGCTGGACACGCTCTCACCCAAGGCACCTGGCGATTATGAAGACCATCATGGCTTATATGAAAGAGTTCGCGTTCAAACCGAAACTCCATCTCGGCCATGAAGTCGTGGTCGTACCGCAAGGGCAGGCGAAAATGGTATATAATAACTGTCATGAGGACACTGGTTTCTTGCCATTCTTTCCAA
Organism: uncultured Sphingomonadales bacterium; assembly: GCA_937884085.1. Classification (GTDB taxonomy): domain Bacteria; phylum Pseudomonadota; class Alphaproteobacteria; order Sphingomonadales; family CAKZYD01; genus CAKZYD01. The sequence continues at coordinate 26,140 of CAKZYD010000286.1, forward strand.
GCCAAGTAATAGGCTAGGGGGTCTACAACCCGACCGTCTTATTCCGGAGTGTCTATGCCCCGCCGCCTTTTAAGCGTTCTCACCCTCCTGGCCCTGTCCCTTCCGATGCCTGCCTTGGCCGTGGAGGGCATGTTCACACCAGACCAACTGCCCAGCCTGAAGAAAGACCTGCGCAAGGCCGGGCTCAAGCTCAAACCGGAGAACCTCACGGACTTGACGGCTTTTCCCATGGGAGCGGTCATTTCCCTTGGCAATTGCACGGCGTCGTTCGTGTCAAAAGAAGGCCTGGCTGTGACCAATCATCATTGCGCGCGCGGCTCTGTGCAGTTCAATTCAACAGAAGAAAACAACTATCTGGAAACCGGTTTTATCGCCAAAACCAAGGCAGAAGAACTGCCCGCTGCCCCTGGGTCACGCATTTATGTGACGACCAAAGTGCTCGATGTGACCGCCGAAATCTTGGATATGCTGCCTGATGGAATGCCCGGCAAGGCGCGCTATGACGCCATCGATGCAACGGAAAAACTGCTCATCAAGAACTGTGAGAAAACGCCTGGACGGCGCTGCCAAGTGGCCCGCTTCTTCGGTGGCTTGCAATATAAGCTGATTGAGCGGCTGGAAATCCAGGATGTGCGCCTTATCTATGCACCGGGCGATAGCATTGGCAAATATGGCGGGGATATCGACAATTGGCTCTGGCCGCGCCACACGGGCGATTTTGCCTTCTACCGCGCCTATGTGGGCCCCGATGGGACGCCAGCGCCTTATTCCGAAAACAATGTCCCTTTCACGCCGGAGCACGTCCTAAAAGTCTCTGCCGCGGGACTGGAGGATGGCGACTTTGTGATGGCGGCGGGCTACCCGGGCAGTACCAGCCGTTATGCGCGCCTGGGAGAAGTGAAAAATACCTTTGATTGGTTTTATCCCACCTATGTGGAGCTGATTGATGGCTGGGTGAAAACCATTGAGGCAGCTGCACCCCAAGGGACCGATGCTCGCATCAAATATGAATCTCTGCTCGCCGGCTTAAACAATGCACTCAAGAACTTTGGCGGCCAGATTGATGGGGCGCTTCGCGTTGGCTTGGTGGACCGCCGCGCTGCGCGGGACGCGACGCTCAATGACTGGGTAAAAGACCGTCCAGAGGCGCAAAAGGCCATCGCAGCGGTCGATGCGTTAGAAGCAGAATCGGCCATAGCCGAACGCAAAGCCTATTGGTATCGCAATGCCACACGGCCAGCGCTCCTGAGGGCCGCGCAGCAGCTCTATCGCCTGGCCAAAGAACAGGAAAAACCAGACAATGCCCGCGAGCGCGGCTATCAAGAGCGCGACTTGCCGTTCATCCAGCAGGGCCTGGAAGCCTTAGAGCGCCGCTATGACCCAGTGGTCGATGAAGCCATATGGAAATACTTCTTGGCGCGCTATCAAACCGCGCCAGACAGCGAGCGCATGCCAGCATTTGAAGACGCGCTTGGCCTCAGCAGCGATACCGATATCGCAGCGCTCACAGCGCCTTATTATGCCAACACCTATTTGAGCGATAAAGACCAGCGTATTGCCCTTATGCGGGCAAAGCCAGAAACGCTGGAAGCGCTTGATGACCCCTTCATCAAGCTGGCCGTTGCGCTGTATGACACGGAGATAGCGCTGGAAAATGCGGAAAAAGATCGGGCAGGGCGCTCATCAGCCATCCGACCCGGCTATATGCAAGCCATCATTGATTGGCAGGAAGCCGATGGCAAAGTGACGTATCCGGATGCCAATTCGACCCTTAGGGTCACCTATGGGTCTGTCCTTGGCGGCTCGCCAGCCGACGGGGTGATTTATGAGCCGTTTACGCGGCTCGAAGGCATTTCCGCCAAACACCGTGGGAAAGACCCCTTTGATGCGCCAGAACGCCAGCGTACTTTGATTGCGGCCAAGGATTATGGGCCCTATCTCCTCAAAGACATTGGCTCTGTGCCGGTGAATTTCCTGTCGGATTTGGATTCAACGGGCGGGAATTCTGGCTCTGCAACCATGGATGCGACAGGCGCCTTAGTGGGCCTGTTGTTTGACGGCACCATCGAGAGCGTCAACTCAGACTGGGACTTTGACCCACGCACCACCCGCACCATCCATGTGGACACCCGCTATATGCTATGGGTAATGGAGAAAGTGGACGACGCAGGCCATCTGATTGACGAAATGGACATTGTGCGCTGAGGTTAAACCTGAAGCACAAAGAGGCGCTTCAACCGGAGCATAAAACAGTCTAGAAGCGCGGCCATGGCCACCGCGTCTCCAGAAAAATCGACCTCAGCCGAGGCGGAGTTTCGTCACCGCGCCTATCTGCTCTACTGGATTATGCGCCAGTTGGTATCGTCCTCGCGCCAGATGGCAGCGGTGGCGATTGGCTGGCAAGTGTTTGAATTGGCCAGAGAAACCCGCTCCGTCAAAGAGGCAGCCTTGCTACTTGGCTTTGTGGGGCTGGTGCAGTTCCTTCCTGTTTTCTTCCTCTCGCTCATCGGGGGCCAATTGGCGGACCGGGCAGACCGTAAGATGATATTGGTGGTGGTGAACCTCACGCGTCTGGCTGCGTCGGTAGCGCTGGCCGCAACACCATTTATGAGCACCGCATCTGCTTTATGGACCATCTTTGCTATGGCCGCGCTTTTGGGCGTTACGAACGCGTTTTCCCCAGCGGCGTCCAATGCGCTGTATCCGAACCTGGTCCCACGCACGGAGTTACGCCAAGCGATTGCCGTCAATTCCATTGGCTATCAGGTCTCGGCTATCGCGGGGCCAGCCGTCGGCGGGTTTCTCTATGTCTTCGGGCCCTTCACTGTTTACACGACCTGCGCAGTTATGTCGGCCCTGGCATGCCTGGCTATCGGCACAGCAAAGACACCCAAGCAACAGAAGCTGGTTGGCGCACAAGGCCTTGGCTTGGTGATAGAAGGCCTCAAGTTCATTCGCTCCAACACGTTGTTGCTGGGCGCAATTTCGCTTGATTTAGTCGTCGTGCTATTTGCCGGCGCAACGGCCTTATTGCCGGTTTTTGCCAAGGAAATTCTCGGTGTCGGCGCAGAAGGCCTTGGCGTGCTGCGCGCAGCGCCCGCCATGGGCGCTGCAGCGGTGGCCATCTGGCTGGCGGCCA
>CAKZYD010000287.1 GCA_937884085.1 uncultured Sphingomonadales bacterium
GCGGCCTATGGCTTTAAGATGAGCTTGCCGACACAGTCAGCCTTTTCAAGCTTGGTCTGCGCCTCTGCCCCATCTTCAAGCGCGAAAACTGTATCAATGACAGGATCAAATTTCCCAGCGCAGTAGCTTTTCCACGCGCCTTCGAACTCATCATAGCGATAAGGGTCAGAGCCCAGGATTTTGATGCCCATGTGATACATAAAGCCAAGGCTGGGAATGGTTGCAGCATCGCCAGAGGTGTTGCCACAATTCACTAAACGGCCGCGCGGTTTGAGGGAAAACATAGAAGGCGCCCAGAGCGCCGCGCCAACATGGTCAAAGACCATATCAACGCCTTATCCAGCCGTTATCTCACGTGCCCATTTCGCAACATCTTCAGAGCGGTTGTTGCAGGTATGATCTGCCCCTAGCTCCAGCGCCTTCTGGCATTTTTCTTCGCTGCCTGCCGTCGCCAGAACAATTGCACCCACGCTCTTGGCCCATTGAATGGCAGCAATCGAAACGCCGCTGGCCGCGGCATGGATCATAACCGTTTCGCCGGCCTCAAGCATACCCACGTCAAACAACGCGTGGTGAGCCGTCATCCAAGCGGTTGGGAAGACCACAGCGTGTTCAAACGAAATATCATCTGGGATGGCATAAACATGGGTCTGCGGGGCGAGGCACTGGTCAGCATATCCGCCGTTCAGTGTGGCGCCAATGACCCCCAACTTGCCATAAAGGTCATTCTCACCGCCATAGGCAGAGCCATCTGGCGCGCAATGCATGGACGGGTCGATGCCCACACGGTCGCCTACAGCCACACGGGTTACATTGGCGCCTACCTCTATGACGGTGCCAACCACATCCATGCCAGCGATGTGCGGCAGCGCATAGCCGTCCAGCGTAAAATAGCCCGCCCGTTGGATGAGATCGAGATGGTTGACCGTGGTCGCCGCGACATCGACGATGACGTCGTCGGCCTGCGGTGATGGCGACGCGACATCCTTGTATTGCAGCACATCCGTGCCGCCGTGCGCATCATAAGTGAGTGCCTTCATCTGAGCATCATCCCTGTTTTATCCATACGCAAGACCGCGGCTCGGACACCACAACCTTAACGACCACATATCGGCATTTTTTTCAGCACCGACCGAAAACTACATATGTCACGATGCCGCGATGCGTTGATAAATCCCGCTCAAAAAATTGCCCGCTGTTTCAATTTTAGGTGCGCTTTAACGCAAAGCCAAAACCAATGAAGGCTCGCAAAGCTTTCTGAAGGCCGACAAGAAGCCACGAGCAGGCATGTCTAACAGGTATTAAGTAGACCGCGTGGTCCTACCAGGCTGGGGCCGAAATGCTGGCCCCAGTATTCTTTTAATTCGCTTTGCGTGATTAGAATTTTACAGAGCCAGTGACACTCCAAGTCCGCCCCTGGCCTGGCAGCACTGCCACCTCCTCATACACATTTTGCAATGGCTGGAAGTAGCGCTTGTCGAACAGGTTTTCCACGCGCGCAGTGATTGAGAACCTGCCAATGCTGGCGAATGCAGCGCCGCGCACTAGGAAGTAGTCAGGATAGACCACGCCGCCGTCAATCTTACCGCTGGTCTCAGACACGTAGGTTGCCCCGAGCGTGGTACCGACAACCATACCATTTTCAAATTCGTCAGAGGTATATGTACCAAACAGCGAGAACAAACGCTCCGGAACGATGGTGCGCTGATAGCCATCTTGTAGCTCAGGGATACAGCTCGCATTCAGAGCTGAGAATAGGCCCCCATAGCCTTGATCAGGGCTATCGTATGTCTCTCCAGTGAAAATAGACGTAATGGTTGGATGTGTTGGCGGCAGCACGACAAACTCGCCATTCCCAGATCCGCACTGGCCGACAGGCGCAATATCTAATTCTTGGAACGTGGCTGCGCCTGTGATGGTGAAATTCTCGTTGATGAGATAGCGCAGTTCAAATTCTACGCCTTCAGCGTTTTCTATGTTTTGATTTTGGAATGCATCAACAATCCCGCGCTCTTGTTCATAATATGCAAGAGAACCGGTCAGCGCACCATCCAAGAAAGACCATTTGACACCGATTTCGAGCAAATCAGACGCGAATAAAATTTCATCTGCAGCAGCCGGGCCAGGATTAATGCCGCCAGCCGCGTTGTAGATAGGTTCCGATCCCTCCGCGTAGGTAATATAAGGAACAAGACCAATACCAGTATTCCAGCTCAGACTAGCGTTGAAGGAAAAGTCACCTTCCGTCGTTTCGCCTTCCGTCGCACCACCGAAGCTGACCGCACCCCTGAATAACGCGTCCACCTTATATCGGTCGTAGCGTCCGCCCAGCAAAAGGCTGACCTGATCCAAAAATGTGACATCCACGATCAGGCCAACGCCGGTATCGGACCATTCACTGTCATTTATCTCATCCCATGGGATTGACGCGTCCGTTAGCGGCGTTGCGAAAATATCCGTCGCTGTGGGGCCAGCAACCAGATCCCGCCGATCAAGCACCAAGCGGCCATTCAGGAAATGCTCTTGCAGCGTGGAATCATAATTCCGGTAAGAAGCCGTCGCGTGAATATCAACCTTCAAGTCATCGTTAATCTCAAAGTCCTGCGTGATAGAGCCACGAACCTCAAAAATCTCGATGTCTTGGTCCGAGGCAAATCCATAGGACACGTTGTTTTGTGTGTCCGCGGTATCGTAGAACAGCTGAAGCTTGGCCTTGCCGTTCCCAACGTCCTTCGACAAGTCACCATAGATCGTGACCGTCTCTGCAGTCTGAATTTCAAAGCCAGGCGCTAAAAAGACATTTCGTTCATCAAGCTGCGCTGTTCCGACGCCCGTATCCAGCGCAAAGCCAGTAGTAGGAAGCCCAAACAAGCCACCAGTTGATGGATCGCCGGTAACACCCACAACAAAGTCAATAAACTGACGAATATTTGTGGTAAAAAAGTCGGGATCGACACCCACCGCCGCATCTACTTCGTTCGGATTGAGCTGGCCGTCACCATTTAGGTCGACAATATCTGTATTTCGGCCCGTAATGTAGGTCCCGTTGTCGATCAAATCCTGGGTCACACGGTTAAAGCCAGGCGTTTGGAAATAGCCGTTGGAATTGAAATACATCAAGCCGACTTCGACATCCCAGCCGCCACCTAGATCATGGCTGAAGGTGGCTTGAACGAGCTCGTGCTGGGGTTCGCGGCCAATGTAGAAGCTGTCGGAATCTTCGTATTCCGCATACACTGAAAGACCAGTGGCTCGGCCACCGACTTCAAACGGCATGGTAAGTTGGGCAGTGGCATTAAACCGGCCAAAGTTACCAACCGTTGCCGTCACTTCACCGCCAATCTCATCATCTTCATTGGCACCGCTGACGGTATTTGGCGTTATGTTCATAAGGCCGCCGATCCGGCCCGCGCCATAAATCACGGGGGTCGCGCCGCGCACGATTTCCACGCGCTCTGCATTGCCAAGCGGCGTGGGATAGAGGCCAATATTTTGGGCGCGCCTAAACCCGCGGAAATACAACTCGGACTGTGAACCGCGCAGGGTAATCGCACCTGGAACACCAAAGAACGACCCACCAAAAGCACCCGGTGTCGTTGTCACAAAATCATCGATATCTTGAATTGCGTAGCGATCGATTGTGACATCGCTGATCACGGATATGGACCGCGGCGTTAACAGCGAGGTTCGACTAAGCCCAAACACGCTGTCTGTCGGGCGCTTCTCCAATAGACCAACGCGGTCACTTTCGATAAGAATTTCTTCTATATCGAATTCCTCGTCGTCATCTTGAGCATGAGCGGCTGTGCTCATTGCAATCGATAACGCGGATGCGCTGATCAAAATGCTATTTAATAAGGTACCCCTTATAAAGGTATCAGACATGTGTCCCCCTGACTGGCTATTTTACCTCACCATACTCGACCTTGCACTCCCTCAAAAGACACGGTCGGTGACGGGCTGGCTTGATCGCTTCTCCACATTGGACACACCTGCCATTCAAGACAGCCTGTAAATCAATATGGGGCACTCTATGCCAACCTGATGTTTTACTATTGGCCAGCTACAATTAGCCTTCTTGTCTAATCCCGCCCAATTTTGAGCATATTTTTTGCAACCCGCTATCTCTTGTTACATGATGCCATCGTGCATCAAACACCTTTTGCGCGTGCAGTCAGTGATCGGCTGTGAAGCGGCAGCACGTGTTCACCGCTTTGACAACCCTGCGCGACAGTCCAATTAAAGCACTCGGCCAATCAAAGCACTCAGTATGCCATAAAGGAGCGCAATGGGGGCCTTTTTTATCCCGGGCGCTAAAATGCGCTGATACTTTCTGTAGTATCACTTTGCCTTGTCTGGATCTTCGACTGTGATGGTAATCACCTCGGTCACCATTTGCGGTCCAAAAGGAATATGGTTCATGTCACCAAAGACAAGCTGCAAGCTATGTTTGCCAGGCGGCAAATCTAGGGTCGTTTCGGTTTGGCCGCGTCCAAAATGAATATGGTTTTCGTCTGCTGGAAGGTTGTAAATCCATTCATCATTGCCATCCGGACCTTTGCCCAAGGCCGGGCGATCTAACAATATATGGTGGTGCCCTGTCCCTTCACGCTCGGTTCCTGCTGGCGCGACGCCCATCCCGCTCACGCCCATTTGAACCAATACCGGGGACGTCACGCTGGCCCCATCTTCAAGGTTGATAAAATACACATAGGCACCTTCATTGGCGGGCCATGCAAGAAACTCGCTTGCGCTCGCACTCAGCGGCAACAAGCAAATAATGAGCGTTTTTAGAATGACAGAGGTGTTCATGCGCTTTTCAATCCCTGGTCTTTCGGAGCGTCCGACTTACAGGTAACATGAAGTCTCGGGGAGTTAATTTTTTCGATCTCTGGGATCGCGAGAATATCGCGCGCTTGTCATATCCGGTCTACATCGAACAATCTGAGCGACATAGCCTGATTTGTTAGATCTTTCCTATGCAGCTCAATATCCAGCGGCATGCCCATCTTTTCGCATTTCAGAGGCAGCCCAATAGGCCCCTGTTTGCGGATCTCTGTAGATGGCTTGATAGCCGCCGAAAGGACCATTGGTAACGCTGACTGTGTGGCCTCGCGCTTCCAGGGCTTCTATGACCTGCCGCTGAACGCCAGCCTCAAGCTCCAAGGTACCGCCATCGGTCATGTCACCTATTGCCGTCGGTTCGGTTGACCCATCATGGTGGATACGCGCCAGGTCCCCGACTTCCTTCACATTCTTGCCGTAGTCGCGCATATTGAC
>CAKZYD010000288.1 GCA_937884085.1 uncultured Sphingomonadales bacterium
TCACCTTCGAGATCCTGAACAGCTTTGAGCGTGTCGGGTTCCAACTCTGCAATGGGATAAAGCAAGACCATCTCCTTTTCTGAAACAGGTTTTGAACGTATCGACTGGCATATGACCTAGACCGGTTTCGCAAAGCTTCAAATTCGCACCTGTCGGTGTCCCGGTTACGGACCACATAGCCGGGCAGGCATCCGGCATGTGCAACGCGCCTTCTTCAGGCCTCTGCTTTTCAGAAGAGGCCTGAAGCGGCTTTCACGCTATACACGGCATATTATGGCGAAGCGGGCTCTGCCTGGCGCGATTTACCTTTCGGCCAGTGGATGCCAACGCTTTTCATACCTTGCGTCGGATCCATATCTGGATGCGCCAGAACAACTTCGCGGAAATCTGGGCTGCCAATGACCACGGGTTTGAACTGTTCGAAATAGGTGTTGATTTCATCCGCGATCTCGCGGGGAACCTCGAAATCAATGTAACACGCTTCAAGCGTGTCAAACATTGCCGCCCAATGCACATCCGTCAGGCCCATGCCCCGATGCACTGTGGCCATGTCGCGCCCCGTGTAAACCGCGTCGCCGCCCCAAGCCGCGCAGAGAAAATCAACAAAATGCGCGTGCTCTTTGAAGAAGGCATCTTCTGAGCGGTGCTGCCAGATATAGCCAATATCGGGATGGGCCATCCCCTTGCGCAACGCCGCAGACGCAAAGGCATGGATGGCTGGTCGGCCACCTAAACGCTCATAAAGGGAGGGCTGTGTATCGGTTGTCATTGTTTTATGTCCTTTTTTCTAAGTGTGTGGCGGCACCCCTGCGCACCGCCAAAAACGCGGCTGATTATTCAGCTGCGTCCATGGTGTTTGGCACGACGGCCAGCGGTGGTTCGGCGGGCGGGTTGGCGGCGGCCGGGCCGGCAAACGCGTCGAGGACATGCCGCGCAACGTCAGGGCGATAATAGTGGCCTGCCGGATCGGCAAAGACCTTTGCCCCTTCAATCATCGCCAAATCAATCTCGCCAATTGCCAGACCATCCGAAAACTCATCCAATGGCTCTGTCAGGCGATAGCCGTTTGGTGCAAAAACCGCCGCTGCACCGCCACCGGGATGCACCATTTGGCGCAGGTCTTCGTTGCCCATGGTAATGGCATCAAGGCTCTCTTCGGTGATGATGGAATTGGCCGAGAGCACGAAACAGCCGCCCTGAAGCGCATAGCTGGCGCTTTCGTTCGTGTTCGCCTCAGCTGACAACGCGTAAGCGTCCATCATGCCCTTGAACATCCCAAAAGATGGCCAGCATGCAACGTGAATCTGCTCTCCAAGCTGATACATACCTTGACGGTTCAGGGGCTGGATGTTTTCCCAACAGCACAGCCCACCGACTTTGCCAAAGGGTGTATCGACAATTTTGATATCGGTCACCGGGCCTTCGCCCCAGACAGTCCGCTCCATATGCGTTGGACGCAGTTTGCGCCGCGTCATGACAAGTGTTCCCTGGTCGTCAATCAGCGCCTGACTGCAATAGATTGATCCTCGGTCACGCTCTGCAAAGCCGAGCATGACCCACGTTCCCGCGCGCGCGGCAGCATTTTGAACTGCGCGCATTTCGGGGCCGTCGGTGGTGATGGCGTTCATGCGATGTTGCATCACCACGTCCATCGCAACCATGGGCGGCTGTAGCCAAATAGTGAATGGATATCCCGGTAGCCAGACTTCGCCGAACGCGATCAGCTTGACGTCCTTTTGGCCTGCCTCTTCGATCAAAGCGATCGTGTTGTCTAAGGTGCCTTGGGCATCCATCCAGACCGGTGCAGCTTGTACTGCGGCAACTTTAATCGTCATCTATGCAACTCCTTTTCCCGTTATGGGATCGGAGTATAGAATCGTCAGTCTGCTTGCTTAGTCCCCGAACGGGTACCCCTTGTGGTCGCTTTCCCTCCACGCCGCAGCCATTGCCGTACGGTTTGTTGTGCCGAAATGTCGATTGAGCGCCTTGAGGTGTTTGCGCACCGCCGCCTCGCCAGTCTGCAGCTGCGCGGCAATGCCAGCATTGCTCAGGCCGGTTGCCGCCAAACGCGCAACATCATTGCAGCGCGGGCTCAGCCCTTGTCGACGTTTTGGCAAATTCATCACTTGCGTGGACACCCGCGCACTATGTGGGGTCATCGTAAACAACCCCTCAAGATCAAGCGCGCTTTGCTTGTCCTCGCAAGTTGTGCCCAGATACAAAATGCCAGAGAGCGTTTCATTTCGGTAAAGCGGCAGAGCTGCAAAACCGGCCAGCCCAAACCGTCCTGAAACCCGGCGATAAAGCTCACTGCGCGTCCAACGATGTCCAAGATGGGTCACCGTAGACGTCGCCACACCCGTTTCCTTCATCTCGCGCAGGACCGGGTCAATTTTCATCCCCGAAACTTCGTAAGCATCACAAAACGCTTTTGGCATGCCCAGGATGACACCCTCGACCGCGCGCAAGGCACCATCAAAGAGATATAGCCCAACAGAATCCATGCCTGAGTGGCGCAGTGCCCGTTCGGCAACCTGAGCCAAGTCCTGCTGCCGCTGCATCACCACTTGGTCCATTGGAAAAGACCTAGGTCACCTGCAAAACATCTCAACGTCAATTTTTAAGCAGGTCTTGCGGGTCGATGTCAGACGTCTCGACCCGCTTCTTCAGGCTGACCGCTGTGACTTAGGCGATTGCGGCTTTCAACGCTTCCAGATCGGCAAGCTGTTTGTCGGCGATGTCTTTGGCGGCCCCTTCGGCTTTGCCAACAGCCGCGCGCGCACCGTCAAGAATCCCGTCGAGCATATCACCGCCCGCTTCGGCTACCGGTACGGCCATTTCGGCCAGCACGGTCACACCAGCTGCGTTGATCTCAGCAAAACCGCCAGTCACAACATAATCCGCAGCCTCGGCCCCCTCGACTTTCAGGATGCCGGGGCGCAAGGTGGAGATGGTTGGCGCGTGGTCGGCCATCACCGTCAGGTCACCTTCGGTGCCCGGGATCAGCACCGAAGTGGCCTCCATCGAGGCGAGGCGGCGTTCGGGGCTTACCAAATCAAATTGCATTGTGGCTTTCCTTTCCGGAGCGGTGCGCGGAGACCGCGCACCCTACACGTTATGCGGCGTCAGCGGCCATTTGTTCGGCTTTGGCTTTCACTTCGTCGATGCCGCCGACCATGTAGAAGGCGCCTTCGGGCAGGTGGTCGTACTCACCGGCCACAACTGCTTTGAAAGATGCGATGGTCTCTTCCAATGGCCCCTGAACGCCATCAGCGCCGG
>CAKZYD010000289.1 GCA_937884085.1 uncultured Sphingomonadales bacterium
GCATTATTGCCGGGAATATCAGCAAACTATCGTGGTGGCTGGGCAGCAGCAGCAAGGCTATGGCCGGGCCTGCCAGCAACCCGACGGGTCATGGCGGATTGTCAGTTAGTGGCGGCGTAGCGTAGGCCGGCCCAACTGAGGCCGGCCCATCCAATCAAAAAGCCGGTACCTCCAATGGGCGTGAGCAGCGAAAACGGCCCCAAGCTCTCAGGCCCATGAAACGCCAGCCAATAATTCGGTAGGCAAAACAATTGAAGGCCAACGGCAAACCCGGCGGCGCTGAGGCGAAGTGTGGCTTTCAGCGCCGTCGGCGCACTTGGGAAAGTGAAAAACAGCGCCAAGAGGCAGATGGCATGGGTCAATTGGAACAAAATGGCCTGGTCGATGAGAACCTGGCCACCCGGCGCCAAAGCATCTGGCAACAAGTGATTGTCTGCTGCGGCTATTGCTACCGACATGAGCCCGCTGACCCCTGCTAGCAGCAGAAAGATGGTGTTGAGCGGTTTTGATTGAAGGGTGTTAAGCGCGTCCGGAGGATTTGTCATGGCTGGACACTGCCATGAACCACCCCAGCAATTCAAACCCGTTGTTGTGATTTAAAACTGGGATGTGAGGCGCAGTAATCCGGCGACGTCGTCCTGGCCAGCCACGTGCCCGCTATCCTGGCGCATGAGCACATTCGCAGACAGGGTTGCAGCGCCTGCAAGATTGACCTCATAGGCCATCTCGGTATCTATTTGGCGGCCCGTCGGCGCGAGTGAGAACTGGGTTTGTAACCCAGCCGTCGTAAGCTGCGCAGCGCCGCTTTCAACCCGTTGTGGCTGCCGCAATGTGACGGAGAAGCGGTCCCCGTCGTCAAACAGGCCTGCCCCTACCAAACGCGATTGCCAGCTGCTGACCCCAAGAGCGCCGTCGACATTCAAAAGGCTCTGGTCTGCGTCAGCCAGGGTCATCCTTGCAAAGGCTGCGCCCACCTCCAAAAAGAGGCCGTCGCCGAGCTGTAGCAAGCTGCCCACTTGTGCATAGTTTGATTGAGCGCCGGTCCCGAGGCTGAGTGCGCCGCGATTGGCTTGCGCTCCAAGGATTTGGCCGCGTTCATCAATCACGCCAAGGCTGGCTTGGAGGGCGAGACGATTGTTGGTCCATTGGGTGGTGATTGCGGCTTGCGCTAATTGGCCAGTTTCAAATTGACCAAAGTCGGCAGCCTCATCTTCCCAGAGCTGTTCATCCCGCGCTGCGGTCACGCCCACATGCCAGCCGGCGCCGAGAGCATAAAGGCTTGTCATGCGGACATCCGCAGGGGCGCTGCCGATGCCATATTGGCGTGCATCGCTGTCAGCCAGCGAGAGCAGAGTAGGCGCTTGGCGCGCCGTTACGGTTGCATCAGGGCGCTGATTGAAGCTGGTTGCAAAGGTGAACTTGCCAAGGTCTAGCAGCATGTCTGCGACGACTGTACGGTCATCCGCGCGGTCCGCGAAAGCGCCGCCCATGGCGTCCAGCACCGTCTGTGGCAAGGGTGTGTCCTGCTGGACAGCAAATTGTGCAGTGATCATGCCGCTATCGTCGGACAGCCTGCTGCGGGCGAATTGGCGCCGTGTATCGACGATGTCGCCGAGCGCTACAATCGGCTGAGCGCTGACTGCAAAGGCACCGAGGTTGACGTCATAAGGGCGGCGAAACCGATCATAGCCAGTGGTGGTGGTGGAAGCGAGACCGAGGCCGAGGGCGTCGCCGAAGGCAGATGGAGCGGCCGGTGTATCGACCAGCGGGGCCAGTGTGCCCGCATCGCCATTGGTTGACTGCACCGTGACTTGCATAGTGCCTTGCGGCTGGATGGCTTCTTCCAAATTGATCAGGCCATGGCCATAAATGGCATCGACGCCCGGATCGCCTAAATCCGTCGCAGTCGTGGTGATCAGTTCGACCATCTCCTCAGCCGTGAGATTGGGGAAAAGGTCGTAGAGAACAGCAATCGCGCCGGAAACATGTGGCGCGGAAAAGCTAGAGCCGCTGACGAAGAACTCGTCATTATCAAGGCCCGTCGCGCGGATATCCGAGCCGGGCGCAACGACAAACACGTCGCTCGCGATGCCCGCGCGGTTGGAATTTGGATCAATGACGTTTTGGTCATTAGTGTAACCGGCAATAAGAACCTGCCCATCTGCACGGTCATCTAAAGCCGCCAGGGCAAAGGCGTCAGGGTTGGCCTCTCCATCATTGCCGGAAGAGATGATGATGATCATCCCGTCATCTGTTGCCCGGTCGATCGCTTGACGAAGGGCGAAGGATGCCCCGCCGCCGCCCAGAGAAACATTTGCGACTTTTGCGCCGGTCGTACGGGCAATGTCGAGCGCTTCGGCGATGTCGCTATCGAAGTGGCTGCAGCCATCATCGGATAGACAGCTATCGCCACTGTCGGTTCGCAATGCCAGGATTTGCGCATCAAAGGCTACCCCATGTGTCCGGGCATCGTCTTTTGCTCCGGCGGCCACGCTGGCAACGAAAGAGCCATGGCCATCAATGTCTTGAAAGTCTTCACCGGGATCGGCTGTGTTTGTGCTGTTGGGGTGAATGCGGCCTGCAAATTCAAGGCCGTTGCGGTCAATCCCGCTATCAATAACGGCCAGGATAACGCCTTCGCCTGTGCCGCCCTGTTCATAGGCGGGAATAGCGTTGATGTTATCGAGCCCGTTGCTGCGTCGATATTCTGCGGTATCAAAATTTATGGGCTGCGGCGCTGGGGTTGGCTCCGGCGTCGTGGTTGTTGTTGTGGGGGAGACTGGGACAGCTGTAGTTGCGCCGCCAGCGCCGCCGCATGCGGGCAATAGAACGGCGCTGGCTAATAGAATAGCATGCGCGAAATGCGGAACCTTCACCATAGCCACACCCAGCTCGTAGTAGACGCACGCAAAATGCGACCGCGCGCCTTAATACCACATTAAAGGACGGTGGAGGTGTGCGGTTTATTCCCGCTAAATTTTACAAAAACTGTGCGTAGTCTGAAGGACCTTTACCGGTCCCTCAATCTAGGCGAGGTGCCCGCGGGCCCAAAGTGCAGCTTGTGTGCGGTTATCCACATTCAACGCGCGAAATATCGAAGAGACGTGGATGCGCACCGTATTTGGCGACATTCCTAAATGCTCAGCAATCTCACTGTTTGATTTGCCTTCCGCAAGCAGCTTGAGAACGTCCGTCTGACGCGGGGTGAGCCTGACCGAGTCTTCGGCAGAGCCATTGCGCGCGCCCTGAACGATCTTGCGTGGGCGGCGTAAAAAGATCTCGCGATCGAGCGCCACTTTCACGGCTTGTTTGAATTCTTCCGGTGTCGCACAATAGGAAAGCACCGAATGCGCGCCTTTATCGATCGCTCGCTCGTGCTTGTCGAAATCCTCCGGATGCGTCAGCAAAACAAGTCCGGACGAAGGCGCCGCATCAGCTAAAAGATCAACAACAGACAACTCATGCCCATTTAGATCAGCCACGATAACATCGGGAGCAGGACCTTCGGCAAGGAGGCGTAGCGCCTCCTTTGGGCCCTCGGCTTCTCGAATGGAATCAACGTGGAAATGGTCCTGAAAAACCTGGGAGAGCCCCATACGTTGGGCCCAATATTCATCAACTATAAGTACCTTCATGACGGATCCTAAACCGGCTGGATAGATCGCATCGAAAGGCCCAGTGGGGGCATACATGGTCTTTTGTGCATGTATATGCGGGGTTGTGCAGATGATCTAATACAAAAATCGTGGGCGTCAAGGCGACTGGGCTTTTTAAAAGATGATCTTCAATAGGCGACCAAATTCCACATTAGAACAATTTTGACAATGTCATTTTCGCCGCAGAGACGCTCAATTTTTATTTTTTATGCTCTGCGGCGGTTTTTTGCCAAGCGCCAAGATTATCTGAGCGACCTGAGTCTATGTCTCAAAGATATATAGCAAAGAGCATATCAATCGGTCTCAAGCAGCGCGAAGCGCGGTAGACCAAATAAATATGGTGCGGGTTGGAGGAGAAACCTCTAACCGAGCCCTCTGGTCTCAAATAGCCCAAGGGGCGGTAGACCGATGACCGACCTGAGACATAGGTAACACAACGTACCGGACACATGGGTAAC
>CAKZYD010000290.1 GCA_937884085.1 uncultured Sphingomonadales bacterium
CCAGATAGGCTCTATGACGATCTTTAATGCCATCTATTTCTGTTCCACCACACTAGAGTGATAGGCTGCTTGCGGCAGATAAGGAGACGGCCATGCGGCGGACATCTTTTTTATTAGCGGTGATCGCCGCGCAGCTTTTCGGATTTTACAGCGCCAGTTCCGCGCAGGAAGAGCGTGCGCCGATTCCTGAAAGCGTAGACCGTTTGGAAGCGCTTTGGGGCCTGACGCAGCGGATTGATGAAAATGCCCAGCGTAGTGAGGGTGGAAACATCTTCATGTTCCAAGTGCTGGAGCGCCAGGTCACGTTGGTGTCGGACGTGCGCGCCGATAGAATGCGCGTACTCACGCCGATTGCGCCTGAAGGCGTCGCCACGCCTGAGTTACTGACGCGGCTGATGCAGGCCAATTTCGATACCGCGCTTGATGCTCGCTATGCAATCGCACGCGACATTATCTGGGGTGTTTTCATTCACCCGCTCAGCACCCTGTCGAACGATGATTATCTCTCTGCGGTTGGCCAAACGGTGAATGTGGCGGAGAGTTTTGGCACCACCTTTTCATCTGGCGCACTATCCTATGGCGGCGGCGATTCCATTGATGAAATGCGCTCCCTGCTTGAAGACCTTATGAAGAAAAACGAAGAACCGCTGTAATAGCTTTCAAAACGTCTGATTTTGGCATTGTCGACGCGCCGCATTGGCACTAGGTTGCGGCGCGTTTTGCCATAAAGGATGCAGCCCATGAGCATTGTCTCCGATACCCTGTCCCGCATTAAACCATCGCCCACCATGGCGGTGACGCAAAAGGCCGCTGAGCTCAAGCGGGCAGGGAAGAACGTCATTGGGCTGGGCGCGGGTGAGCCGGACTTTGATACGCCCGACCATATCAAGGCGGCCGCCATTGCTGCCATCCAGCGCGGCGAGACCAAGTATACGGCCGTCGGCGGTACACCGGAGCTGAAAGAGGCGATTGCAGAGAAGTTCCGCGTTCAAAATGGCCTGGAGTATGCGGCCGATGAAATCTTCGTAAGTTGCGGCGGAAAGCATAGTATTTACAATGCGATGATGGCGCCGCTTAACACTGGGGATGAAGTTCTTATCCCAACGCCCTATTGGGTCAGCTATCCTGACATAGTGCTCTTGGCAGGCGGGACGCCGAAGACCATCCCGGCCAGCTTAGAAACCGGCTTTAAAATCACGCCGGACCAGCTGCGCGCGGCGATTACGGATAAAACCAAATGGCTGATTTTTAATTCGCCGTCCAACCCGTCTGGCGCGGCCTATACACGCGCTGAAATCAAGGCGATTACGGATGTATTGCTAGAGCATCCGCAGGTTTGGCTGTTCGCCGACGATATCTATGAGCACATTGTTTATGATGGCTTTGAATTCGTGACACCGGTGGCGGTTGAGCCGCACCTGAAGTCTCGCGCGCTGACCATGAATGGTGTGGCCAAAGCCTATGCCATGACAGGCTGGCGCATTGGCTATGTAGGCGGGCCGAGTGATGTAATTAAGGCTATGTCGAAGGTGCAGAGCCAGTCGACGTCCAACCCATGTTCCATCAGTCAAGCGGCGACTATCGAAGCTGTCACCGGTGACCACGGCTTTCTGCAAGATTGGGTAGCCACCTTTAAATCCCGCCGGGATCTAGTGGTTGAGATGCTCAATGCCTGTGAAGGCTTGTCATGCCCGACGCCGGAAGGGGCATTTTATGTTTACCCAGATTGTTCTGAGCTAATGGGCCGCAAAACCCCAGCCGGTGTAACCTTGAATGGGGATGGCGACCTCGTCACTTATCTCCTAGAGGACGCTGGCGTTGCCGCCGTTCAGGGCGAGGCTTTTGGCCTTAGCCCAAATTTTCGGGTGAGCTATGCGACGGCGACAGACGTATTGGAAGATGCCTGCACACGCATCCAAAAGGCCTGCGCTGCGTTAACCTAGTGTGGTGGAACAGAAATAGATGGCATTAAAGACGCGTTCACAAGTGATCCGGTCAGGCGTGAAAGGCGCAGTGATGCTTTGCATCACAAGGCTTTTACAACGCAGCCGGAGTGCTTGTGAATGCGCCTTCGGTCGCCATAGAGCCTATCTGGGGGTGTCACCTGCGCTTGCCGATGCAGCCGCATCGCCTGCACACAGCTTCCTGCCCAGATAGGCTCTATGACGATCTTTAATGCCATCTATTTCTGTTCCACCACACTAACGTATCGTGCGCGCAGTTTATGGTCACACGGCGCATTCACAGTGATGTGTATTGAAGGTGATGGCGCCGGTCGTCATCTAGGCTGTAGTTGAACAAACCAAAGGTTGAGGCTGCCATGCTGTTAAAGCACCGCACACCGCTCACGCTCACAGACAATGATGTGACGCCGCATCGCGTGTATCTAAACCGCAGAAATCTGATGCTGGGCGGCATTGCAACCACTGCGCTTGCCGCCTGTGGTGAGGCCTCTGGCGATGATGGCCCTTCGGCCACGCAGGCTGCGCCAAAGGGCGCGTTGGAATACGCAAAGTCGGCCTACACCACGTCCGAGACACAAACGCCATTTGAACAAGCGACTACTTATAACAACTATTACGAATTCGGCACATCGAAGACAGACCCCGCAGCGCGCGCTGGCCAACTGGTGCCGGAGCCATGGAGCATTAAGGTCTCCGGCCTTGTGGGCAAGCCAGGCGTCTATGACCTTGAAACTCTCATGAAACAGCAGCTGGAAGAGCGTATTTATCGTCTGCGCTGCGTTGAGGCTTGGTCCATGGTTATCCCTTGGATTGGGTTTCCCATGAGCGCGCTCATCGACATGGTCGAGCCGCTGGGCAGCGCCAAATATGTGGGTTTTAAAACGCTTTACCGGCCTGAACAAATGCCAGGTTTGCGCTATCCCATCCTGGATTGGCCTTATGAGGAGGGCCTGCGACTCGATGAAGCCCGCAATCCACTGACCCTGATGGCTGTCGGGATGTATGGCCAGCTGCTACCAAATCAAAACGGCGCGCCCATCCGCTTGGTCGTGCCATGGAAATATGGCTTTAAATCCATCAAATCCATCGTGGAAATTGCCTTTTCTGACGAGCAGCCCGCCACCAGCTGGAATAAATCCGCGCCGCAAGAATATGGCTTTTATTCCAATGTGAACCCAGCCGTCTCGCACCCGCGGTGGAGCCAAGCAACGGAACGGCGGCTTGATGGGCGCGGCGGGCTTGCCATGCTCACTCGTCAGGAAACGCTTCCCTTCAATGGCTATGCTGACGAGGTTGCCAGCCTGTATGACGGCATGGACCTCGCTAAATTCTACTAGGCCGTAAACATGTCTAGTCGCACGCTTTGGAAAATTGGTGTCTTTACCTTCATGGCTTTTCCAGCCGTGTTGCTGGCCTATTGGTGGAGCTTGCTTTTGCAAGGCCAGCCAGCGCCTGCCTTGGGCGTCAACCCGGTTCAGAAAACGGTGCTGGAAAGCGGCGTCTTTTCCATGCGCGCGCTTATTTTCGCTCTGGCCGTATCGCCGCTAGCCACCTTGCTCAGGCGGCCACAGATACTGTCGGTGCGGCGCATGCTGGGCTTATTTGCCTTCTTTTATGCAAGCTTGCATGGCCTCGCTTATATCGGCCTAGACCAGCTGTTTTCGCTCACCACGCTGTGGGAGGATTTGCTCAAGCGCTGGCCCATTTCAGTTGGGATGATTGGATGGCTGCTTCTCCTGCCGCTCGCCATTACCTCAACGCGCGGGATGATAAAGCGGCTTGGGGCTAAAAATTGGAAGCGACTTCATAAGCTGGTCTTTGCAGTGGCGGTTGCTGCGTCCATCCATAACATCCTGATTACTAAGGGCATGCAGATTGAGCCACTGGTCCATGCGTCGCTTCTCGCGCTCCTCGTCATGTACCGTGTCGCTGGCCGGCCGCGCTTTCCAAAACTCTCGCCGGCTACATGATAGCGCGGCCTGAGTTGATTATCTTTGATTGTGATGGGGTGCTGGTTGACAGCGAGCCCATGGCTAACGCGGTCTTGGCAGATTGGCTGACCAAACAGGGCCTAGCGATGACGGGCCAAGAGGCCAGCCAGCGCTTTAAAGGCCTATCGATGGCGACTGTCTTGGAACGGGCAGAAGCCGCACTCGGAAAGCCCCTCCCGAGCGATTTCCTAGACCAAGTCCAAGCGGAAACCTATGCCCGCTTTCGCGCAGATTTAAAGCCAGTCGAAGGCGCCTCTGAGCTGGTAGAGTGGGCCCAAGCACAGGGTTTCAAGACCTGCATCGCCTCATCCGGTGATTTTGAGAAAATGGATGTCACCCTTGGCGTGACAGCGCTCAAGCCGCTCTTTGAGGACCGTATCTTTTCCAGCAAGCAGGTGCCGAGGGGCAAACCAGCGCCAGACCTCTTCCTCTTTGCCGCCGCGCAAATGGGCGTTCCTGCTGAGCGTGCAGTGGTTATTGAAGATAGCCCTGCAGGCGTTGCAGCCGCCCGCGCTGCCGGGATACCGGTTTTCGCGTATGGTGATTTCGAGGCAGCGTCGGAGGTTTATCCCGTTTGTGCGCTGAGCCAGATAAAGGGTATGCTGACGGCCTAAGACGCATATCGGAAAGACATACTGCCATGGAAAAAGTCACTGGTATCGGCGGATTTTTCTTCCGGTCAGAAAACCCGGAAGCGCTGCGCACCTGGTATCACGACCATTTGGGCGTGGACATGGCCCCGCAATTCTCTGGCGGTGCGCCTTGGAAACAGGACGAAGGCTTTACCGTCTTCGACCCCTTCAGCAAGGCCGACACCATGATACCGCCGGGTAAAACTTGGATGATTAACTTCCGTGTCGCGGACCTTGCAAAGATGATTGAGCAGCTGCGCGGCGCTGGTATCGCAGTCGCCGATCTAGAGGACTATCCTCATGGGAAATTCACCACGCTCGAAGACCCCGAAGGCAATGGCATTCAGCTTTGGCAGCCGCCAATCCAATAAAGCCTAAATGTCGACGGTGTCGTCATCCACGAACGCTGCATTTTGCTGGATAAAGTCAAACCGGTGCTCCGGTTTGCGTCCCATCAGGCGTTCCACCAATTCCTTAGCTTCATAGCGCTCTGCAAACTCATCAGGTAGCTTGACCCTGAGCAGTGTGCGCTTGTCTGGGTCCATAGTGGTTTCTTTGAGCTGCGCAGGCGGCATTTCTCCGAGCCCTTTAAAGCGGGAAATGTCGATTTTACCGCGCCCGTTGAACTCTTTAGCGAGCAACTCCTCCCGATGCACATCATCGCGGGCGTAGAGCACCTTGGCGCCTTGGGCGATCCGAAACAGCGGTGGCTGCGCCAGATAGAGCCGACCTTCTTGCACCAGTTTGGGTATTTCACGGAAGAAGAAGGTCATGAGGAGGGTGGCAATGTGCGCCCCGTCCACATCGGCGTCCGTCATGATGATGATTTTGCCATAACGCAAATCATCGCTGCGATAGGCCTCCCGGGTGCCGCAGCCGAGCGCGAGCAGAATATCGGCGATTTCCTGATTGGCTTTGATTTTATCTGCCGTGGCGCTTGCAACGTTCAGGAGTTTGCCGCGGATAGGCAGGATGGCTTGGTTCTGCCGACTGCGGGCCTGTTTGGC
>CAKZYD010000291.1 GCA_937884085.1 uncultured Sphingomonadales bacterium
GTTCGGCGACACGTCACGGATGTATGTGGCGGGCAAACTGAGCCGCAAAGCCGCACGCCTTGTCCAAGTCACCCATGACAGCCTCATGCGCGGGATTGAGGCGGTGAAACCCGGCAACACATTCGGCGACATCGGCCATGCCATCCAGACTTACGTCGAATCCGAGCGCATGTCCGTCGTCCGCGATTTCTGCGGCCACGGCCTGGGCCGCGTATTCCACGATGCGCCGAATATCGTCCATTATGGCACGCCTGGCACCGGCGTGGCCCTGGCCGAAGGCATGTTCTTCACCATCGAGCCAATGATTAATGCCGGCAAGGCAGGCTGTAAGGTGCTGGCCGATGGCTGGACCGCCGTCACACGGGACCGCTCTTTGTCGATGCAGTTTGAGCACTCTATTGGCGTGACCGCAGACGGCTATGAGATTTTCACCCAGTCCCCCAAGGGATGGCACGCGCCGCCATATCTTGATGAAGCCTGACGGCGCGAAGTCACCAGATAATCCCAATGCCGGCCACCGCGCCCGGCTTCGAGACAAGCTCCTCACCCGAGGCGCCGATGCCTTGGCCGATTATGAGCTGCTCGAACTCATCCTGGCCATCGCTATCCCGCGCCGGGACGTTAAACCGCTCTCCAAAACGCTGATGAAAACCTTCGGCTCCCTGGCTGAGGTGATGCATGCCGACATATCCCGTCTTAAAAAGGTCAGCGGTCTAGGCGAAACCAGCATCGCCGTCCTCAAAACCATGCAAGCCGCCGCTGTGCGCATCACCAAAGACCAAATGATGGACCGTCCGGTCCTGAGCGGCTGGAACGCTGTGGTCGATTACCTCAGGGCCAGCACAGCTTACCGCGAGCGCGAAGTCTTCCGGGTCCTCTTCCTGGACCAAAAGAACATCCTGATTGCTGATGAAGTGCTGAACGAAGGCACTATCAACCACGCGCCGATTTACCCCCGCGAAATCATGCGCCACGCCCTAGAGCTCGGCGCCACCGCCATCATCCTATGCCACAACCACCCCTCAGGCGACCCAACCCCATCGCGCCAAGACATCGCCGCCACCCGCGACATCATCGAAGTGGGCCGCAAGCTGAATGTAAAGGTCCATGACCATGTGATTGTGGGCAAACAGGGCTGCCAGAGCATGAAGTCTATGGGGCTCATTGACTGAGATTGATTTTTGGGTCGTTTTTGGTGCATATTTGCATCAACAGGCAAGAAGGCTCGATGAATGCCAAGACAAAGCATCTCTTTCACACTGCCCAATGATGAATGGTTGAAGGCGCAAGTGGAAAGCCAAGAATATACCAGCAAAAGCGACGTGATTAACGACCTCATACGCCGTGCCAGAGAGCATGATAGCCTGCGCAGTAAGCTGATTGCCTCAGAACAGAGTGGCCTTGTCGAGCAAACAGCAGACGAGATGTTAGCCGAATTCAAACGCGATGCCGGGATATAGGCTCACAAACGCTGCCAAAGACGATTTACGCCGCATCTATCTGCGAGGCATTCAAGACTTCGGAGAGGCCAAAGCAGACGCGTATTTCTATGCGCTCATACGGCGGTTTGAAGAGATTGCAGAAAGCCCGCTGCAATACCCCGCTATTGACGTCATCAGAACTGGATATCGCCGCAGCCTCGTGGGCCAAGACAGTATCTACTACTGGATTGACGGAGAAACGGTTGAGATTACTGCTGTTCTAGGCCGTCAAGACCATGAGCGATGGCTGAAGGGCGGTTGACACCTTGCTCCCCTTACACCCCTCTGCTAGCTAGCGGCCTCTGCACCGCAAAGGCACGTTAATGATCCCACGTTACTCCCGGCCAGAAATGGCTGATATTTGGTCTCCGCAGTCGAAATTTCAGATTTGGTTTGAGATTGAGGCACATGCCTGTGATGCCCAGGCGAAGCTGGGCGTTATCCCGGCGGAGGCCGCGAAAGCGGTGTGGGAGCGCGGCGCCTTTGAGGTGGAGCGCATTGATGAGATTGAACGGGAAGTCAAACACGACGTTATCGCCTTTTTGACAAATCTGGCCGAGCATGTGGGGCCAGAAGCGCGCTTTGTACACCAGGGCATGACATCCTCGGATGTGCTCGATACGTGCTTTAATGTGCAGCTGACCAAAGCCAGCGACATTCTGATTGCCGATGTAGAAGCTTTGCTGAAGGTGCTCAAGCGGCGAGCCGAGGAACACAAATTCACACCTACCATCGGCCGCAGCCATGGCATCCATGCAGAGCCGACAACCTTTGGCCTCAAGGTGTTACAAGCCTATGCGGAATTTGACCGGTGCCTAGACCGCTTGCAAGCCGCGCGGGCGGAAATTGCCAGCTGCGCTATCTCCGGCGCCGTTGGGACGTTTGCCAATATCGACCCCGCCGTTGAAGCGCATGTCGCCGCAAAAATGGGGCTGAGTGTGGAACCGGTTTCGACCCAGGTTATTCCCCGCGACCGCCACGCTATGTTCTTTGCCGTCTTAGGGGTCGTTGCCTCATCGATTGAGCGACTGGCAACGGAAGTTCGACATTTGCAGCGCACGGAAGTGCTCGAAGCAGAAGAATACTTCTCACCCGGCCAAAAGGGCTCGTCCGCCATGCCGCATAAGCGCAACCCCGTGCTGACGGAAAACCTGACGGGGCTGGCGCGCATGGTCCGGGGCTATGCTCTGCCTGCCATGGAAAATGTCGCCTTGTGGCATGAGCGCGATATCTCCCATTCGTCTGTTGAGCGGATGATTGGGCCGGACGCGACGGTAACGCTGGATTTCGCCCTCGCGCGCCTCACGCAAGTGATGGATAAGCTCGTCGTCTATCCGGACCGAATGCAGAAAAACCTGGATAAGATGGGTGGACTTATCCACTCCCAACGGGTTCTGCTGGCTTTGACGCAGGGGGGCGTCTCACGCGAAGACGCGTATCGGATTGTGCAGGAAAACGCCATGCAAGTCTGGGAGTCCGATGGGACAATCAGTCTCCTGTCTCTGCTCCAGAAAGATGAGCGGGTCACCAGCGTTCTGTCTGGAGACGCACTGACCGGGCTGTTCGATCTGGACTATCACTTCAAACATGTGAATACGGTGTTTGATCGCGTTCTCGGGCAGTAAACACCCGGCAGCACAGCACGCAATCGACGCCTACAGCACAACGAAAAGAGAAAGCCTTTGTGGGTGTAATACGCGCCTGCAGCACAATCTGGCGCAAGTCTTGCAGGGCAAGGACAAATATGGGACTTCTGTGGGCTAAATAGGCTAGCGGAAAAGCATATGGTGTAAATTGTACCGACAAAATGCGTGTGTTTGAGACACATTTTGGCGGAGAAATTGTTGTTTAGTGCGTTTTAGGATCCAAGACGGCAGAATGCCGTTTGGTTAACGCAATTCCCAGGTAGGTAGGCCAGCAGAAGGGGCACTGCGTTTGATAAAAAAGGATACGGTTTGGCGAAGCATTGCTGACAGGTGAGGGCGTAAATCTGCAGCGAATGCTGCGGCGTCGGCAGCGCGGCCATAACAAATAAAGTCTCATGAAGAGCTTGCGTAAACTCATATTGGTAACGGTAGGAACAGCAGCGCTGACGATAGGGGCTGTTGTGTCCCTCGGCGGCGGCACGCTGTTTCAAACCGGCAGTGACGGCGGCTGGTTTGGCGGCCTACTCTCTTCTGACGCCGTGGTGCGCACGGCAAACCCCCGCGCCGATACCCGCCTCACAGACCAGAGCGATGATACCGCGCTGGCCCGCACGATCCTCAATCCACGCCCTGGCAGCGAAGATTTAGCCAGCGCCTTGGCGCGCATGGCCAGCTTGCCTGCCGTTACGCTTGAAGAAGCGGTGTCTGGCGCCATCGCCGGCGACGCGCCTGGCATGGCGCGCTTACAAGCTTTCTTAGACCGCGCCGGCTTTGACCCAGACGCCCTAGAGGGCCGCGCTGAAGCTATCTTTGATGCTTTAGAAGAAGGCCGCGATCTCGCCTATACGCGCGATGAAACCAGACAAGCCGCACGCCGCGTCGTGTCAGCGGCGCGTTTGGCGTCTGAAAGTGCATTCTTATATCCCGCCATCGTCTACAGCGGTTTTGGTGTGAGCGAAGATCAGTCGGGTTGGGACATTGGGCCAGCGCAAAGCATGGCCTATGGAGACTTTGCCCAGGCAGGTCCAAGCAGCGGCGAACTGAGCGGACCAGAGGTAACCTATTTTGACAAGCAAACCGGCCAATCGCTGCTTGGTGACGGCGCTTATGGCTTTGATGGCCTGACCGGGCCAAGCGACAGCGACACCCTTCGACTGTACGCCATCGCCAAACCTGAAGATGATGCTGGCAATAGCTTGCCACTGCCTTTTGGCTATGGCCTCTCGACCCAAGAGGCGCCCTATCGCGTGGTCGATGCCCGGCGCGCGTCCGGGGCGCCATGGGTGTCCCTCGCCAATTCGGAGATTGCGGTCCATGGCGGCGCTTGGACTGGCACGGCAGACGACGAGACGGCGCGGCCCGCGCTAGACCAAGAGGATGTGCGCGGATTTGGCGGCGAAACCCTGGAAGCGGCGCGCGCTGGGCGCCAACCTGCAACCGGCGTGCTGCTATCAGTGCCATTGCCTGACGGGGGTGCAGACGGTGATGACTTTACCCTCGCCATAACCCAGCTCGAAGGCCAATTGACGTCCATTAGCGCTTTCATTGTGGGCCCTGATCCGATGCCCGCCGCACTAGCCGGCATTGTTGCGCGCGCCCGTGATTTTGAACAGACTGGTACACGTGTTGCTGGACGCAGCCGCAGCGGCGCCGCGCAACCCGCCGAGCCACGAGCCGAACCAACGCGCCAGGCCCTAGGCTTCTTGCCAGTTCAAATGGTGGACTATCCCGAAGCGCTGGCCGGGTCTTTGGCTGGAACACCGGAAGGCAACCGCAAGATGGATGCCTATCTGGATGCCGCGGGCGGCGACTTGGCGCGCCTTGAAGCGCGCGCGATGGCGCTTATCAATGGTCTAGACGCACGCCGAGAGGTCGATGACTTTCTCACCTTGGCCGACGCCGCCAATCGCATCACAGAGGCAACCGCCAAGGCGGCCTCAACGACATATCTGATGCACGGTGTGATTGGGACGGATTTTGATCTGCCAGACACCGAAACGGGCTGGGACTTGGGCAGCGACGATGTCCTGCCCTATAGCGGTTTCGGCCGGGTCACGCAGGGGTCACCGTTGGTCATTGGCAGCGCCGTACAGTCATCCTCGCTGCCAAGTCCGGTACCATTGGTCAGTGACTTCCTGACCCGACTAGAAGGCCTGCGGCTTGCAGTGCCCAGCGCCTATTATCGTATCCTAATGCTCGTGGCGCCAGAGGCCGGATCATCTGATGGATCGCCGCTCGGCAATTCCGTGGTTATCAACGGCGCGCCGACCAGGCTGCGTGATCTGCGCAAGATTGAACCTATCGTTTGGACGCGGCTGTCTGGCGGCTCTATCGGCATCAACGGCGGCCTTGAGATTTTTGGCCCTGTGGACGAGCGGCTCTCTGAGCTACTGATTGTGCCAGATAATATCGCCGAACTGCGCCGCTTGATGATG
>CAKZYD010000292.1 GCA_937884085.1 uncultured Sphingomonadales bacterium
AATCAGATCAGGGAAAAGGACGCAATACATCAAATAAAGTGATGCAAAGGACTAGTTTTTGTATCGTTTAATTTAAAGTTTGGTGGTTTTCGAGGGTGATTATTTGGGACTAATTCGCTGACGCAGCGTCGCAAGTCGTTCACCAAAAAGTGCCCAGGCCGCTAGTTCTGGACCGTTTGGCTTCCCTCCCAATAGCCAGAGACTACAGGCGATCACAACAAATATAACGGTCGTAAGCACTGCTATGATAATGGCTGACAGTACGAAATGCAGCTCAAAGTCTTGAATATTTATGTTGATATAATGCATCACCAAGTAGGTTGTTGTGACGGTCAATGTTGGTCTTATATGCACCGCCACTAATTTCAAACCCGCTTTGAGAGAGACGCTAATTGCTCCTATTAAAACGATGTTTATTGTGGCCCAGACTAGAAGTGCCCCGTAGAGTAGAAGCGTTAAGTCGTCGTATCCTACAAGTACCAACGCAGCTGCAATAGCCATGATCGACTTAACGAGTGTTATCGCGGTGAGCAGTGGTTGGCGATCAAGCGAAATTAAGGTTTTGGCCAGAAATTGTTCCAACGCATTGAAGCCGACCACGAAGGTCGATATTTTAAGATATAAAACGGAAAACAACCATTGTTCCCCGAGCAGTAAGCGAACGACCGATTCACCCAAAAGATAAAAGCTTACTACAGTAAAGCCAACCCAATATAGCATGACGCCGTAGCTGTTTGCGGTTGCACGAATAAATCTGTCAGTTTCGTCTCGCAGTCTGGAAAGCGTTGGCAGCATCACCGCTGCGATGGGCGACGCGGCTTCATAGACCAAATTGCGAGCTAGATCTTTGGTGTTATGGTAGCCTCCAAATTCTGATGAAACGACCATTTGGCGGGCTGCAAGTGAATCGGCCATCCCAGCTAAGAAGCCGGCAACGCCCCTAAGTAGCGCGTAGCCGGCAAAAGAGCCAACTGCGCGGACTTTTGTGAACGTAAAACTCGGACGGGTTTTGAACGCTAGATGTGTGTAGATAGTGAAACTTATTGAGGCGACCAATGAGCCGGCTGCTATCGCCCAATATTGTTGGAATGCGTAAATCAAGCCAACTTGCGCTATGAAGTAGATCATTTTTTCCGCCACTCGGATGCGAAACATCTCTGAAAAGCGAAACTCTCGCATGAGCAGCATCATCTGAGGCGAATTTAAGGCGTCGACCAAAGGAACGAAAGCTATGATCAATAAGACGAGGGTTACACGCTCATCTTTTAAGATGCTCGGCGCGAAGGGAGACAAAATAACAAGAAGCGTGGTTACAATCCCGGCGCTGATGAGACCAATGGTCCAGCTGGTGTTGATTGCATCGCTGTCAATCGTCTTTTCTTTGATCAGGAACTCGGAAACACCTACGGATCTCAGCACCATAAAGAACCCAAGCGCCATTGCAGCGGAGCTATGAATACCGAAGTCCTCAGGCGTGAGAATTCGAGCGGTTATTGAAATTGATACGAGCCCAATCAATCGCACCACCCAGCGCAGCGATGTCATGTAGAGGGCACCGGTTAGGGTTTTGTGGGCGTAACTGCCATTATCGTTTTCGGTATTGCTCACGACGTTGGTCATTCTCTTTCGTCGTCTGACACCTAAAGGCGTTTGGTTAACAGGCGCCAAATGTGGACATGTCGGTCTTGGATAAATGAAAACTCCATTGTGTGGTACCAGTGATGGTCGGGTATTGCATATCAGACAGCGTTGTTTTTCATTTGACGCTTCTCTAGCCCAAGGATATAAGCCGCGCCATTGCCAATCGGCCTTTGTTCTCCGATACCTACGGCCCGATATGGGTGCGTGCTGGAGAGTTTGGCCAGGCTATGATGTTAAAGGCATGATTTCGCGGCCCTGGAGCACATGAGCGTATTCCAGCCTGGCGGTGCATTTATCATAAATGCGCCGCGATTGTCGTGGAGCCAGGCGATTTAGCAAAGGACGGTTATGCCGACGATTAATCAACTGGTGCGCAAGCCGCGTAAAGCGCCTGTGTCCCGTAATAAAGTGCCCGCTCTCGATGCGTGTCCGCAAAAGCGTGGTGTGTGTACACGTGTTTACACGACAACACCGAAGAAGCCGAACTCAGCCCTCCGTAAAGTGGCGCGAGTACGCCTGACGAACGGCATTGAGGTGACGAGCTATATTCCTGGCGAAGGCCATAATCTGCAGGAGCACTCTGTGGTGCTGATCCGCGGTGGCCGGGTGAAGGACTTGCCGGGCGTGCGCTATCATATCCTGCGTGGTGTTCTCGATACCCAAGGTGTTGCTGACCGCCGTCAAGGCCGGTCAAAATACGGCGCGAAACGGCCGAAATAGGATTAGAATACAATGTCACGTCGTCACGCCGCTGAAAAACGCGAAGTCCTCCCAGATCCAAAATTTGGTGATATCGTTGTCGCCAAGTTCATGAACTCACTCATGTTCGACGGCAAAAAGTCTGTCGCAGAGCGGATTGTTTATGGCGCCTTTGATGCTGTTGAAGGCAAGCTTAAGCGCGAGCCGCTTAATGTATTTCATGAAGCCCTCGACAATGTGAAGCCCGCTGTTGAAGTGCGCTCTCGCCGGGTTGGCGGCGCCACTTATCAAGTTCCCGTTGAAGTGCGCTCTGATCGCGCGCAGGCGCTGGCCATTCGCTGGCTCATTCAAATGAGCCGTGGTCGGTCCGAAGATACGATGGCCGCGCGGCTTGCCAATGAAATCATTGATGCAGCGCAAAATCGCGGCGCATCCATTAAGAAACGCGAAGATACCCACCGTATGGCGGAGGCAAACAAGGCCTTCAGCCATTATCGCTGGTAGTCTTTTTCCTCCTCCCCCTTTAGCTGACGAGCTTTAGTCATGGCACGCACCACTCCCCTGGATCGATATCGCAATATCGGGATTATGGCCCATATTGACGCCGGCAAAACAACTACGACGGAGCGTATTCTTTATTATACGGGCCGCTCCCATAAAATTGGCGAAGTGCATGATGGCGCTGCGACCATGGACTGGATGGAGCAGGAGCAAGAGCGCGGCATTACGATTACGTCCGCTGCCACGACCACGTTTTGGAATGACCACCGCGTCAACATCATTGATACGCCCGGTCACGTGGATTTTACGATCGAAGTAGAGCGCTCATTGCGGGTGCTTGATGGCGCCGTGGCTGTGTTTGATTCTGTGGCTGGCGTTGAGCCGCAATCTGAAACTGTGTGGCGTCAGGCTGACAAGTACGGCGTTCCGCGGATGTGTTTCGTGAACAAGATGGATCGCACCGGCGCGGACTTTGACCGCTGCGTTGACATGATCAAAAAGCGCCTCGGCGCTGTGCCGCTGGTTGTTCAAATTCCTGTCGGGTCTGAAGCGGACCTCAAAGGCGTCGTTGATCTCGTCAAAAACCAAGCGATCATCTGGAAAGACGAGTCTCTCGGCGCTGAATTTGAGTATGTCGACATTCCCGCTGACCTCACCGATGCAGCCGAAACAGCCCGCACGGAGATGATCGAGACGCTGGTGGAAACCGATGAAGAGGCCATGGAGGCCTATCTCGACGGGACTGAGCCTAGCGAAGAGAAGATGAAAGAGCTCATTCGCAAAGGCACGATCGGTCTCGAATTCGTGCCTGTCCTGTGCGGCTCGGCCTTTAAGAATAAGGGCGTGCAGCCGCTTTTGGATGCTGTGGTTGACTTCATGCCGTCTCCGCTAGACGTGCCGGCCATTAAGGGTGTGGCCGTTGACAGCGACGAAGCCATGACCCGTGAAAGCTCTGATGACGAGCCCTTCGCAGCGCTGGCCTTTAAGATCATGACCGATCCTTTCGTTGGCTCGCTAACCTTTGCCCGCATCTATTCTGGCGTGCTGGAAGCTGGCACGCAGGTGATGAACTCAGTGAAGGGCAAGCGCGAGAAAATCGGCCGGATGCTGGAAATGCATGCCAACAGCCGGAAAGACATTAAAGAAGCGCGCGCTGGCGACATCGTTGCCCTGTGCGGCCTGAAAGAAACCACGACAGGGGACACACTTTGTAACCCCAGCAAGCCTGTGGTTCTGGAACGTATGGAATTCCCGGACCCGGTTATTGAAGTGGCGGTTGAGCCGAAAACGAAAGCTGACCAGGAGAAGATGGGCATCGCCCTAAACCGCTTGGCGCAAGAAGACCCAAGCTTCCGTGTGACGTCTGACCATGAAAGCGGTCAGACCATCATTAAAGGCATGGGCGAGCTTCACCTCGACATCATTGTTGACCGTATGAAGCGCGAGTTTAAAGTGGAAGCCAATGTTGGTGCGCCGCAAGTGGCGTATCGTGAATCCATCGCCCGCGAAGTGGAAATCGATTACACCCACAAGAAACAGTCCGGTGGCTCCGGTCAGTTTGGCCGCGCGAAAATCGTGGTCAGCCCTGGCGAGCGCGGTGCTGGTGTTGAATTCCACGATGAGATCGTCGGTGGCCGTATTCCCCGTGAATACATCCCATCTGTTGAGAAGGGCGTGCGGGATGTGGCCGACAGCGGTCATATGGTCGGCTTCCCGATCATCGATTTTTCTGTTCGTCTGATCGACGGCGCCTACCATGATGTTGACTCCTCCGCGATGGCCTTTGAAATCACAGGGCGCGGCGCGATGCGTGAAGCAGCGGAAAGGGCAGGTATCAAACTGCTTGAGCCCATCATGAAGGTCGAGGTCGTTACGCCGGAAGACTATATGGGCGATGTGATCGGTGACTTGAACAGCCGTCGTGGCCAGATCCAAGGCACGGAGCCGCGCGGTGTTGCAACATCCATTGATGCGTTCGTGCCGCTGGCCAACATGTTTGGCTATGTGAACAACCTGCGCTCCATGAGCCAGGGCCGGGCGCAATACACAATGCAATTCAGCCACAATGATGAAG
>CAKZYD010000293.1 GCA_937884085.1 uncultured Sphingomonadales bacterium
GAAGCACGCGGCGATAGCGCTGCCCAGCGTATCTTATCCCGTGCGGACAGGCTGCAGAAGACTGCGGAAAACTGTGCTGCCACATTGGAGACACCCCAAGATAGTTGGACCTTGGGAGCGGCCTTGGCGCGGTCAAGACCATGGCTCATTGGACGGCGCGACCCCACCAGTCCTGGCCGCTTTAAACTGGTGTCTGGCCGGGCGGCGCTGGTAGATGCGCACTCATCTTTGGCCAGCGCGCCTTGGCTGGTTGTTGGCACTGCGCTCTTGGCGGGCCAGAACGCCCGTGTCTTATCCGCATGGCCCCTTACGCAGGAGGATGTGCTGCAAGCCGCAGCGCCAATCCTTGAGCGCGGCACACGTGTCACTTTAGATGAGAAAGGATTTGGTGTTCGGGAAACCTACGAGGCCTTGGGCGCGTTGCGGCTAGGGAGCCGCACGGCAAAGCTCGATGCCGGTCCAGAGCTGGCGACACTTTTGCGTGCTAGGCTGGAAGCGGAGGGTCTTTCCACATTGGCCTGGCCGCAAGACTTTTTAGATTTGCAACATCGGGTGGCCTTCGCACGGCGTTTTGATGCGTCTGTGCCTGATATGTCTTTCGAGGCGCTTTTTGATGCTGCAGACCTATGGCTTGAGCCTGTTTTGTTGCACACTCGGTCGCTCTCGGATTTAGACTTTCAAGACTTAGCA
This sequence comes from uncultured Sphingomonadales bacterium, assembly GCA_937884085.1. Taxonomy (GTDB): domain Bacteria; phylum Pseudomonadota; class Alphaproteobacteria; order Sphingomonadales; family CAKZYD01; genus CAKZYD01. Next base: position 691 of record CAKZYD010000293.1, read on the forward strand.
AAGGCCGCAAAAGGCCTTATTCCATTTCAAGCGATGGCGCGCGTGGATGCCTTGGCACCCCAAGCCTATGCCTTGCCCAGTGGGCAGCAGGCGACCATCGCGTATCAGCCTGATGGGACAGCAGGGGTTGCAGCCAAGCTTCAAGCATTTTTCGGGGCGACGCAGCATCCCACAGTGGCGTCTGGCGCAGTGCCTCTCACGCTGACGCTTTTATCCCCGGCTGGCCGACCGCTGCAAACGACGCAGGATTTGCCTGGCTTTTGGGATGGCAGCTACAGCGATGTAAGGCGGGATATGCGCGGGCGCTATCCAAAGCATCCTTGGCCGGAAGACCCGCGCTCAGCGCTCCCAACGATGCGGCCAAAGCCGCGCCGCTAGAGCCTTTTTGGACGAAAAACGCTCTAGCGCCGGCCTTGCACCAAGGCTAAACACTCCAAACACCGTGCTTCAATGTCGCCAACTTCCAGGGTCATCAGCGTGGCCTTCATTGTTTCAAGCAGCGCTTGAACAGAGCTCTTTGGCTTGCCTCTCGGGGCCTTTGCCGCAGTACCCAGGTAGGGGCGAAGCCGCTCTAGAATTTGTTCGAACGGGGTTGGCGGATCTTTCAGCATGATGCGGTTATAGTCTTTCAAGCCCGCCAGCTCAGCCGCTGTTTCTATGGCATCGTCAAGGGTGCCATAGCTGTCGATAAGGCCGCGTTCTAGGGCCTGCGCGCCGGTCCAAACCCGGCCTTGGGCAATATCATCGACTGCATCCACGCTCATCTGCCGGGCATCGGCGACCAAAGCCAAGAACTGGTTATAGGCATCATCCACTTGGATTTGCAGGATGTCTTGGCCGAGCGGGCTGATGCCCCGGGTGAGGCTGAATGCGTCCGCTAGCGGCGCCGTGCTCACGCCGTCTGATTTTACGCCAAAGTCTTCCAGTGTCTTCTCAAAAGAGGGGACGACCACGAACACACCGATAGACCCGGTGATGGATGTGGGATGGGCGATGATTTTGTCGGCAGCGGTTGCGATCCAATAGCCACCGGAGGCGGCATAGCTGCCAACGGAGGCGACGATTGTCTTGCCCGCCGCTTTGGCTGCGATAAGCTCTTGGCGAATAATTTCTGACGCAAAGGCGCTGCCACCGGGGGAATCAATGCGCAAGACGATTGCTTTGATTGATTTGGTATTAGTGGCATTGCGAATACGCTCTGCCAGGGTGTCGCCGCCAACCGTGCCGGGTGGCTGCTCGCCATCCAGGATTTGGCCGGAAGCGTAGAGCACAGCCACATTGTCTTTATCGGAGGAGAGGGGTGACGGCAGGTCAGTCAGATAAAGCTGATAGCCAATGGTTTTGAAGTCTTCGCCTTCAGCAAAACGGGCCTTGAGGGCGTCGCGCATCTCATTGCGGGCCATGAGCTTTGTTACAAGCCCCGCCTTAACGGCCCATTGTGCTCCATCCCCATCGACCGCCTTGAGGCCGTCTAGCGGCGCATTCACATAGGCTGAAAGACCAGCGCTATCCGGCAAATTCTCCCCGACTTCTGTGAGATAGGTGGACCACAGACTGGAGAGGAAGGCATCATTTGCTTCTCGCGCTTCTGGAGACATGTCCGAACGCGTATAGGGCTCAACGAAGGACTTAAATTCGCCTGCGCGGAACGCGTTGACAGTAACGCCATATTTGTCGAGCGCTTCCTTCAGATAAAGCGGGTAGATGCCATAGCCTGACAGGTTCACGAAGCCCGCTGGGTTGAGCCAAATCTCGTCTGCAAAGCTGGCCAGGTAATATTGCGATTGGGTGTAGAAATCGCCATGGGCGACAATCGGTTTGCCCGAGGCTTTAACCGCTTCAAGCGCCAGGCCGATCTCCGTCAACGCCGCAGGGCTGGCGCCGAACATCCGGTCGAGCTTCAGCGCGACGCCTGTAATGCGGTCGTCGTCTGTAGCCTTTTTCAGCGCTCGTGTTATGTCATGAAGCCGGGCTTCCGGTTCGATTTGGCCGGCAACGCCGAGGAAGGCTACAGGCGATACCGCTTGGCGTTCCTCAACCACAAAGCCTTCGATGGCAACTTCCAAGACGGTGCCTTGGCCGATGAAAAGGCCTTCGCTTTCTTGCGTGCTGGCAGACAGCAGCGCGACAATCATGAACAACGCTAATGTGCCAAAAACGACAACCGCCGACACCTTCAGCGCCAGATATATCGTGCGGAAAAGGCCACGGATGAATTTGAACATGGGAGATGCTTCTTTGCGCTGTGTCTTAGGAGTGTCTGTTAGCCCAACGCCTTGGTCGCACGCAAAAGGATTTTAGCCAAACGGCTTAATCAAAACGGCGCTAGCGCGGTGCTGGCGGCCCCTGCACGCCGCTTTGCGGCTTCTCTAACAGGATGAGCCTGTCTTCGCCAGTGAGTCTGCGTTCTGGGGCCAGGACATCAAGGGACCAGCTGCGTGCATCGAGTACCTTGGTGGTATTGGCCCCTGCAGCATCTTCTGGCGTCGCCACCAAGTCGCGTTGTCCAGGGAGAGCCAGGGTCTTAGGCGTCGGCACGCGCGATGCTGCCGTATCTTGCAATACCAACACCACATCCGTCTCCACTGCCGCTTGCCGCGCTCTGGCCATGGACACCACGGTGGCGGGTACCGCTTTGAGCATGCCTGCACGGCCTGTCAGTGGCTCGCCGTCTTCTTGAGACCATGTTTGCCCATCAGGGCCCACCAGGGTCATTATCGGCTCCTCGCTTTCCAACTGTGCCCGAATGGCAACGCCATTTGTGCGGAAAGCGCCCACTGTGCCGCACGGGCCGCAATAGGTGAGGGCTAAGTCAATGCCCGCAAGCTCGTCATTGATAACGCCGTGAAAGGCCAAAATCCGCAGCGGGTAGATTTTTGTGACCGTTTGTGACGGCACCATCAGGACAGGTTCTAGCCCGCCGACATGCCCCGCCAGCTCTAAAGGCACAAAGCTGGTCTTGGCAGGCGGCATATAGCTCTGCGCAGTCGCCATAGGCGTGGCAAGCGTGAGCCAACCAGCGGCAAGAGCTACCAATGCGTTAGTTTTGGTCAGGAGCGAAAGAGCCAATTGTAAAGCCAAAATCTACAGGGGAATTTTTCTCTTTGTTCTCGACTTCTTCGAGAATGCGAATTTTTGCGTCCCCTTTGCCTGCCACATATTCAACGCCCGGCTTTCCAAACAAGCCAAAGGCAAAGCTTGAAAACTCAAGACTATAATCATTTGCGCTGCGGCTTTCGCGGGTGAAGGTCAGGGCAAAATCTTGGGTCCCGGGACGGATTGTATCGCGTCCACCAGGACGGCGGCCGATAACCATGCGCATCGGGCGGTTGTCAATAAACTGGATAGACCCAGAGACGCCCGATAGAGGCCAGCTATAATCACCTGCTTTGACAGACATGGAGGCAAAGCGGACCATCTGGCTTTCCCAAAAGCCTTGCGCGTCTTCCTTTACCTTTGGAATGAAAACGATCAACCGACCTTCAACGGTTTCTGCCGGAAGCTCTGCCTCGCCGGAATTCTCGCCAATGGGCTTCAAGTCAGAAGCAGTGAAGGTGATTTCGACCCGGTTAAAGAAGTCAATCGGCCGCGCTATCTTTTTCTCAGGTTCTGCCTGTGCGGTGCCTGCCAAGGCAAATGCTCCAAAGCAGAAAATCGCCAATACACGTATCGATTTCATCGTGTGGCTCCAAAAACGTCCATGTCCCATACCGGATGTGCCATATCACCTTGTTCTTAACGTGGCATGAGCAGCTTTGTCAGCTTCCTTGCAAGCCCTTTTTGAACGGTGTCAAAAAACTATCGCATTTAAAAGCTGATTTTGCGGGGGCTGGGTGTTGACACCTGGATGCATTCTCCCATATTGCGGCAATTAGCACTCCTCTTTAAAGAGTGCTAATATCCACGTGGATTTGCTGCTCGGCACATTTTGGCCAGCCGAGGCAAACAATTGAGGAGGTAAATCTTATGGGATTCCGTCCCCTACATGACCGTGTATTGGTTCGCCGTCTAGACAGCGACGAAAAAACCGCTGGCGGCATCATCATTCCTGATACGGCGAAAGAAAAGCCACAAGAAGGCGAAGTCATTTCTGTTGGGTCTGGCGCGCGCAATGATTCTGGCGAGATTACTCCGCTAGAAGTGAAAGCTGGCGACACCATCCTGTTCGGCAAATGGTCCGGCACGGAAGTGAAAATCGATGGGGAAGACCTCATCATCATGAAAGAATCCGACATCCTCGGCATTCTCGACAACACCGCAGCGGCTAAAGCAGCCTAAGCGGTTTTTTTGTACCTGTAAGTCAACCTAAAGAGACAAGAGGGAAATTCATATGTCTGCAAAAGACGTCAAATTTCACGCAGATGCCCGTGAGCGCATCTTGAAAGGCGTAGACACGCTTGCCAACGCCGTCAAAGTCACCCTCGGCCCGAAAGGCCGTAACGTCGTCATCGACAAATCCTTCGGCGCACCGCGCATTACAAAAGACGGTGTGACCGTTGCCAAGGAAATCGAACTGGAAGACAAGTTCGAAAATATGGGCGCGCAAATGGTCAAGGAAGTTGCTTCCAAAACCAATGACGTGGCCGGCGACGGCACCACCACAGCAACCGTTCTAGCCCAAGCCATCGTGCGCGAAGGCATGAAGTCCGTTGCTGCTGGCATGAACCCAATGGACCTTAAGCGCGGTATCGACGTGGCTGTGACGAAAATCGTTGCTGACCTCGAGACCCGCAAAAAAGACATCGCGTCTTCTGAAGAGATTGCCCAAGTCGGCACCATCTCAGCAAATGGTGAAGCTGAAGTCGGCTCCATGATTTCCGAAGCCATGGAAAAAGTTGGCAAAGAAGGCGTCATCACCGTTGAAGAAGCCAAAGGTTTGGACAGCGAACTGGATGTTGTCGAAGGCATGCAGTTCGACCGCGGCTATTTGAGCCCATATTTCATCACCAACGCTGAGAAAATGCAGGTTGAGCTGGAAAATCCTTACATCCTTCTGCACGAGAAAAAGCTTTCCAACCTGCAAGCCATGCTGCCGGTTCTTGAAGCCGTTGTTCAGTCGTCTCGTCCGCTGCTCATCATTGCAGAAGATGTTGAAGGCGAAGCGCTGGCAACTTTGGTTGTTAACAAGCTGCGCGGCGGCCTGAAAATTGCTGCTGTGAAAGCGCCTGGCTTTGGCGACCGCCGTAAAGCTATGCTTGAAGACATTTCCATCCTCACCGGTGGTCAGGTCATCTCTGAAGACCTCGGCATCAAGCTTGAGAATGTCACGCTAAACATGCTCGGCACTGCCAAGCGTGTTTCCATCACCAAAGACGACACCACGATCGTTGACGGTGTTGGATCAGCAGACGACATCAAAGCCCGCTGTGAGCAAATCCGTGCGCAAGTCGAAAGCACGTCTTCCGATTACGACAAAGAAAAGCTGCAAGAGCGCCTGGCCAAGCTGTCTGGCGGTGTTGCTGTGATCAAAGTCGGCGGCGCCACGGAAGTGGAAGTGAAAGAACGCAAAGACCGCGTTGATGATGCCTTGCACGCCACGCGCGCTGCTGTTGAAGAAGGCATCGTTGCTGGCGGAGGGACTGCGCTTCTGTACTCCACCAATGTGCTCGACGGCCTTGAAGGCGATAATGACGACCAGACCCGCGGCATCGACATCGTCCGCCGTGCGCTGCAATCGCCTTTGCGTCAGATTGTTGAGAACGCTGGTGTCGACGGCGCTGTTGTGGCTGGCAAGCTGCTTGAGCAGTCCGACACGAGCCACGGTTTTAACGCGCAAACCGAGACCTACGAAGACCTCGTTAAGTCCGGCGTGATTGATCCGAAAAAAGTGGTTCGCGCAGCGCTGCAAGACGCGGCGTCTGTTGCTGGCCTCCTCATCACCACCGAAGCTACCATTGCTGACCTGCCGGAAGACAAGTCCGCAGCCCCAGCCATGCCTGGCGGTGACATGGGCGGCATGGGCGGTATGGGCGGCATGGGCTTCTAAGCCAGCCACTCAACGCTTACAGTCTAAACGACGCCTCGGAGCACCGTGCTCCGGGGCGTTTTTCTTTGTCCGTAGTCCTGAACTTGATTCAGGACCTGGTATAATTGCCTGAGACCTTTTTGGAAGGAGATGCTGAATCAAGTTCAGCATTTCGGTATTGGGTGGACGCTTAGCATAACCCTGAAAGGATGCCGTATGCGCTTCGTTGTCTTATTCCTGCTTAGTTTAACGGCCTGCACGCCAGACCAGACGTCTATGGATACCGACGTATGGATGAAGTTTGAAAGCGCTGACCCGGTCGAGCAAACTATGGATAGGCTGGAGGAGGCCATTCGCAGCCAAGGGCTCACTGTCTTCACCCGTATTGACCATGCGGCCAATGCCGCTGGCGCCGGTCTTGAGCTCGCTCCCAATCAAGTCCTCATCTTCGGCAATCCCAAGGCCGGCACGCAGCTTATGAACGTCGACCCAGATGTTGGGCTCGACTTGCCCATGCGTGCGCTGGTGCGTGCTGGGGAGGGCGGCGGCTCTGTCATCGTCATGCATGACCCAGCAGCCGTTGCGACCCGCTATGGCATTCGTACGCTCGATGCTTTGCTTGGAAAGATGCGCTCGACTTTGCGCGGGCTGGCCAAGGCTGCTGCGGAAAGCGCTTAGTCTAAAGTCCCTTAATCTGCTCTCCGTGTCACTGCCGGTTATTGGCTAAGCAGGACGGCTAAATCCCTGAGGTCATCGGAACTGAACGGCGCCGCAGCGTCTGGCGCAATGGCTCCGTCCCCAAGTGCAGCTGCATAGAGAAATCGTGCGCGTTTTTCTGCAGTGTCGCTATCCAGGCCCGCTGTGACCAGCAGCTTGCGAATATACTCTATGCGCAACGTGTCGACTTGTGTGACGCGGGCGCGCGCCTCATCATCATACTCAGCCCATATCCGAATGGCTTTGTCCAATTGCGGCCTTGCCGTATGGGCGCGGATCATCAAGTCAGGTAGTTGGTCGCGGTCGGTTTGTTTTGTATCCAATTCCTGAATAATCGCATCGGTCGTCCGCGTTTGCCACTCTTCTAACAGCCGCGCCTTAAACTCGAAAATATCTTTGAAATGCCAATAGAAGCTCCCGCGTGAAACCCCAAGCGCCTCTGCCATGGTTGCCGCCTTTAGGGATGCGAACCCTGATTTCGTAAGGGTTCGCAATCCATGGTCCAGCCAATCACGGTCCGACAGTCGAGGCATAGCCGTTTCCATACACATCTGTATTGACAAACGCGACCCGATTTTGAATACCACACAGTAGTGTTTGGTTTGGGATTCTGATGGAAAACGTCTTTCTATACAGTGCAGGTGTGCTGGGCCTCGCGATCTCCGTGATTCACGGATATTTGGGAGAGATGAAAGTCGTGCGTCCGGTTCAAGCCTCAACCGAGCAAGCCAAGCGGATCTTGCATGCGATCATGTTCCTTAGTGCCGTCTATTGGTTCATCGCCAGCCTGGTGTTGCTCATGACCCCAACATTGTTGCCTGAAGCGCAGCGCCCCGTCGTCGCCTATGGCGTTGCTATGGTCTTCCTATCTGGCAGTCTGGGAAATTTGTGGGCAACCAAAGGCACTCATTTTGGCTGGATGCTTTTGGCAATTGCAGCGGCATTGTCGATCGCTGGGGCTTAATAGCAAGCAACGGCGGTCGTTTCTTCAGGATACTAGGTCTTTGCATCGCAGATTTGCGTATTTTAGCGAGTGCAAGGATGACCCCCCCCGAACAAATTTTAAGACCAAACTGATATTGAGAATGAATATTATGTTATAACATTGCAGTTATTGGGGAGTCATGGCATCAAACGATAGGGACAAAGCGATTTCGATCGAAAGAGGGATGTTATGGCAGCCAATGCGCTAGCGGATTCTCGTTTACCAGTCACGGTACTCTCAGGCTTTTTGGGAGCTGGAAAGACCACGCGTTTGAACCGCGTCCTCAACAACCGTGAAGGCAAGCGGGTTGCTGTGATCGTCAATGACATGTCTGAAGTGAATATCGATGCCGACTTGGTGCGCGCCGATACAGAGATGTCCCGCACAGATGAAACGCTGGTCGAGATGTCGGATGGCTGCGTTTGCTGCGCGCTTCGCGATGAGTTGCTCGAAGG
>CAKZYD010000294.1 GCA_937884085.1 uncultured Sphingomonadales bacterium
GGCGCCGTATTTGTGGAGAAAGACGCACCGGGCATCAGCTTCGGCCCCAATGAAAGCCTGATGGGTTTCCGCGGCGTGCCATCGGCAGATATTTTCTTAGAAGACTGCACAGTTCCAGAAGGCAATATCATCGTCCCCGCGGGCGGCTTTAAACAGCTCATGGAAGCCTTTGACTTGGAACGCTGCGGCAATGCCACAATGGCGCTTGGCCAAGCCGCTGCTGCGCTAGAGGACGTGCTGCACTATGTGCAAGAACGGCGGCAGTTCGGAAAGCCCATTGTGGATTTCCAAGCGGTGCAGCTGCGCTTGGCTGATATGCAAATGCGCGTTGATGCGGCGAGACTGCTCATCCACCGCGCCGCTGCCAACGCGCAGCTGGGCTTGCCAAGCATCCAAGACTCGTCAGTGGCCAAATGCTTCGCCAATGAAATCGCGCGCGAGGTGACCAGCTCTGCCCTGCAATTGATGGGCGCCTACGGCTATTCAAAAGACTTCGCCATGGAGCGGCGCATGCGCGACGCCTGGGGCTGGGGCATCGCCGGCGGTGCTATCGATATCCAAAAGGTGAATATCGCGGCGGCCATGGTCGGGCGGCGGTTTGACCAGCGGCGCTAGGGCAAGGCCAACTGCTGCCGTCGCCCTCCTAATACAGGTGGCGGCGATAAGGCTGGGCCACGCTCAGGTGCGGGATAGGTCGTACCAAATTCAATTGCCCCACTAGAGACTGATGATCGTAGACATCTGCCGCCACTTAGTCCCAATCGGTCCAGCGCTTGAATTTATCCGGTGGAACAAGCCGGTCGAGATAATCTTGATAAAGTGGATAATCCAAATCGTTATATTTCATATTCAAGCGATACAAGTTTGACAGCGCACTAGGCGCACTTGGATGCTGCATCAGTGCCTTATTGTAGCTGTGGAGGAAGCTCATGAAGCGGACGTAATAGGCAATTACCTCGCGCGGCAGATAAGAAGCCTGACCGCTGAAACGGCTTTTTTCAAGCGAACGTGCGCTCTCTTCAAACACTGCGACCGCCCGGCAGAAGTCCGTCGTACCGCTCAGGAGATGCAGGGGCGGCCCGGATGACGGTTCTTCTCCATACTGACTGGCGTCCCACCAGGATCCGGCGGAAATACGGCCAAAACTGCAGAGTTTTATGGCATCTTTTACGACTATGTAGGATCGGTCATCTATCTTCGCAACGGTGTAATCACGGACAGGCCAGGGCACGAAGACCCAACGCGGCTCTTCAACGCGTGTGTAGCGAAGATTACCCCAAGAGAGCGTTCGAAAATCTCCAAGTTCTGCCGCATCCATAGCCAGTTTTTCAGGGTTGGCCAGCGTAGAGAGATGGTCATAAGCCTGTCGAAGGGCAATGCTTTCCGGCAACGTGCTAAAGGAAGGGGATGCCATTTCCCCATGAGGCACAAACCAAATGGTTCCTAAACGAAAGAAAAACTGCCCGAAAAACACAGCCAACCACAACACATACCAAATGCTATGCGGCCAGCCCCAAAGGGCTTCTAACCGCCTTTCACGCCGTTGCCGTTTGTGCCTGCGCTCTATCCATCGACCCATGATCGAACGCTAAGGGTGTGAGGCCATTTGGGTCAATCTGATCCGCGAGAATATGGTCTCATCAAGTCTCGTCTTGTCTTCTCCCCATATCAGCTGGCTTTTTGTTGAGCGCATTCTAATGTGGCTATGAACGTTAAGACAGCCGAACAAAGTGGATCCTCAAATGCTCAAGTCCGTACTCTCCATAGCCGTAGCGATAACTGCTCTGGCTAGTTTTGATGCATCCGAAGGACGGGCTGAAACAGTGCTAGACGCCCAGCTCAAAGCCATCTTGGCGGTGTTGCCTGGGGTCTATGCCGGCGAACGGCCGATTGCAGCGCCGCCGAAGGGCGAAATGGTCACCATCTTCCACGCCTTCACGCCAATCACGGCGCCGCAATTTGGCGAAGTTGTTGTCTATTATGAGCTCAGACGGGGCACCGCGGATGCGCCCGCATCACAGCGGAAAATCTTCTCCTTTGATTTGGACCCGGCGCGCACTGTGAATAGCATGAAGGCCTTTGTTCTGGGGCCTGACCAAGCGCCTGGAAACCTGGCCGAGGCGCCAGGTCTGTTGGCAAGCTTGGCGCCAGACGCGCTGATGACCTTCCCAGCGCAATGCGATTTAATCTGGTCAGCCAGCGGCACGGCCTTCAAGGCCGAAGTCCGCCCAGAAGACTGCGGCTATACCAGCGTGACGTTCAAAAAGACCATCCGCCCGGCCATGACCTATCTGGTCGACGGCGATGACTTTCAGTGGGCCGAGACGCTCAACACGGGCGATATGCAGGTGATTTTTACGACTGGCGGGTTGTTGCCCGCTGTGCGGCAGTAGGGCGACGGTGAGACGCCGGGCCTGCAAACGAAGGGAGCAATCGCTATGAAAACATGTGCAATCATCGGCGTCGGCCCAGGCAACGGAGAGGCGTGCGCGCGGCGGTTTTCCGCTGATGGGTACGCCGTTGCACTCTTGTCGCGCACGCGGGAAAAGCTGGAAAGTCTTGCCGCCGAGCTGCCCAATGCGCGTGCCTTTGTGTGCGATGCAACGGACCCTGTCCCTGTTCAAAAGGCGCTCGAAGACGTTGCCGCCACTTTAGGGCCGATCGACGTCCTGATCTACAATGCCGGCGCAGGCGTGTTCGGCAGCATCGAGGAGGTGGACTTTGAAGCCATGGAAGCCGCCTGGCGTATCAACGTCCTCGGGCTAGCCGCGGCGGCCAAGACGGTCGGGCCTGATATGGTCGCCCGCGGCGGGGGCACGATCTTTGTCACCGGGGCGACAGCCAGCCTCCGCGGCGGCGCCCGCTTTGCCGCCTTTACCCAGGCCAAGGCGGGCCAGCGCACGCTCGCCCAATCTATCGCACGGCATTGGGGCCCCAAGGGCGTTCATGTGGCCTATATGATTGTCGACGGCGTAATCGATCTAGAGCGCACCCGCGCCATGATGCCAGACAAAGACGATAATGATTTCCTAAAGCCCGCCGACATCGCCGAGACGGTTCACCACATCTGCCACCAGCCACGCTCGGCCTGGACCTTTGAGTACGATCTGCGGCCGTTTAGTGAGCGTTGGTAGGAGTGGCCGCTGTCTTGTGGCATCTGAGCGGCCATTTGGGGATTGAGTTAACTGTCACCGTTTTAAGCGATTGCCCCAAACAACGTATGACAGCATTTAAGACCCCCTCGTACGAGTGCCCTGGGGACTAGGGCCGAAATATATGCTGTCCTTGCCTTCTGCTATTGTCCGTCTTCGCTTATTTTCCTGCAAGTTCAGTCGAGTGCTGCAACAATTAGCAGGAGAAGCCCAACAGCGAATGCGGCCAGTTGAGTACTCCAAAACAACCGAATTGAACCCTTATAAATCCCATCATCTGGGGTTGCAGGCTTTAGCATCGTTCCAGCAATGTTATTGATCGCGAGTAAACCAGAGATCGTGCTGAGCATTAAAATGCCCAATCCCCAGCTGATCAAGCAAGTGGCGTTGACGAATTGAACACCGGCAGTATTTTTGTCGTCAAATAATGCGATTGCACCGCCGATCGTCCCTGTTGTAAGCGTCAGAACCAGCTTGATCGCTGCGTCTGCAAGCTCAAATGACTTTAAGTAACGCTCTTTATTTGAGGGCCTTTCGCACATTCCATTATCTCAACAAATTGGAGGAAGCCCTGGGCAAAAAAAGTCTATTACATTCTGTAGGTTTAGAGCATCGACTCTGTCTACGCCGAGCCCCAGAATTTGCTGCGTAACTTTATCTTCAGAGTCTTCTACCATCGACATCTCGATGCGCTCATCTTTTAGGGAGGAGAGGTAATACTGCTCCATTTGGTCCAATAAGCGGCGAGCATCATCTTCCAAACCTAGACCGTTCTTTTTCAATGACTGCTCGAGAAGATATGAAAACATGCCAGCTTGCGGGACTGTCGCCATCTATGTCCTCCAATGTCAGCTTCGTAAATTTTTGTGTTCCAATGCAGTACTGCTCCATAGGCAGAGACACATCAAGAGCATGATTGCACGTAATAGTAGAGGCTGCCACCACAAAAAAACACTGGTACAGTCGCACATTTTGCGATCGGAATGGCCCGTTCCGCTTTGGCTGATAACCCATGCGGACTTGCGCCGAATGGAAAAAGTTCAGGCAAAGCTGACCCCTATCAAAGCGCACTATGGCCGCTAGATTTCCGAGCCCCCAGATTCGCACAATTCGCAGATTTCAATCCCCAGACTTCACAGATCTCAGTGTTGTTCAACCCACGGACATCTCAACCAACCTTCCCCGCCAAAGCAGCCAGCGCTTCATCAAGCTTTGCGACATCCTCTTCGCGGGTTAGTGATTTGGTGGAGGGATCGAACGCTTTGCCCCATTCGCCCACACCCACAACGCCGCATAGCTCTAGACCAAAGAACGGGGCGGTCATTTCAACCGCTTGCAGAACAGAGGCGCCAGAACGCGGCCCAGGCGTTGCAGCGAGCACGACGGCTGGCGTGTCCTGATAGACCTTTTGATTGATCCGGCTCATCCAGTCGTAAATGTTTTTCCAAGCAGATGTATAGGAACCGTTATATTCCGCGAAAGACATGATCAGGCCGTCAGCCTCGCCGATCTTGCCGTAAAAGTCCCTGGCGCGCTGATGAACGCCGCCCTCCGTCTCGCGATCGATAGAATAGATTGGCATTTCAAAATCATTGATGTTCAGCATCTCAATATCCGCGTCCGGTTTATAGACGGACTTGAATTTTTCACCGGCCAAACTGGCCAGCGCTGCATTGATGGAATTGCTATGGTTGCTCGTGCTGAAGGTTAAAATTTTCATGTGCATGCTGCCCCTGTTAACGCCGCGCTGACGTGTTTACCCACCAAGGTGGTCAATTGTTGCGTCTCAATGCGTAAGGTTAAGCAGATAGAGTGTCGATAGTGAAGCCAGGCCGTCGCTCAAATCGTTTTTTTAAAGCAATTAACGACCCTGTTTAAGACTGGAAACGCGTTGGGTGGGTCATCTGAGGAGCAGGCGCAATAAAAACTGTGCGATTTTTTGCGCCGTCAAAGGACTTTAAAGCGGACAGCGACCATATATGCCGCATTTCGCCTTTGGCCGCGGATTGCGACCTGATTTCGCTGTCCTGGATCTCATGATTGGGACGAGCAATCAGTTACCATGTAAGATTGCTCAGATTGGAAACTTCCCTTCGGTTAGTTGTTCGCTGACCTCCCAAAGGCGAGCCGCATTTTTCGGATCCGATGAATGCTCCGCCCTATGATGATCAGCCCTAATTGGGTGGCCATGGTACTCTTTCTCCGGGCCATAATAAGCGCCAGGTTCAATCTCGCCTGTGGCGGCATAAGTCTGCGGTAGCGCGCCCATTTCAGGCGTTTGAAGTTGTGGGCCGACGCGCATCAACCGCATGAGTTTCAACACCCAAACCCATTTGCTGAATGCGCTTCCAACCGAAAGATTGGTGTCAGCCATGCCCGGGTGCGCCGCGACGGCTGTTATCTGGCTTCCGGCCATCGCCAGACGCCGTGTCAATTCATGCGTAAATAACAAGTTCGCCGTCTTGGATTGGCCGTAAGACTTTTGCGGACTGTAGTTCGCTTCCCATTGCAGATCATCGAAGTTTATACCGCAGACGCGGTCTGCGCCCGATGAGACAGTCACGATCCTTGCATCGGGTGACAGCATGTCAAACAGTGCGCGGGTCAAAGCAAAATGACCCAAATGGTTGATGCCGAATTGCGCTTCGAAGCCTTGCTTGGTGGTCTGGCG
>CAKZYD010000295.1 GCA_937884085.1 uncultured Sphingomonadales bacterium
CATGGGCAAGATAGAGCGCCAGGGCCGTGTTCCCACAGCCGGCACGCCCGCGGAAATGAATCGGAATACGCGCATCAAGATAGCGCAGCGACCGGCTGGCGAGGTGTTCCAATTCGTCGGTGAGCACAAAGTCCTGGGTGAAACTCCGGCCACTGACATCAATGCCGCCGCTCAAATCCTCCGGCACATCCTGTGCCTCTGACACGTCTGAGACATGCTCGCTCAGCGCTTCTCGCCTCACTACCATTGGTATTAACCCTTAAACTGCTATTTGGTGCCTCAAATAGCTACCATATAATAGTATTTATGGATTTCTATGGTTAACAAGGAGTTATAGGACTTGAAAAAATACTCTTTTAACGTGTATTTTCTGAACTCAGCAAAGCGCTTGCTTGTTCCTGCCAGGCCTCTACGTTTGCCAAGGCGCTAACAGGGCCCAAGCGCTCGCGAATACTGTCAGGGCTAAGCGCCGTAAGGTCTTTTACGCTGGCGATACCAGCTTGCTCCAAACGCCGCTCCATGGCCTCACCGATCCCTTTGATGCTGGTAAGTGCAATTGGCTTAACCCCTGGCGTCTTGTGCGCCGGTTTTGTCTCTATTTTAGACTGCATGGCCGCGGATGCGTTGACATGCAGTGTTGCGCCGCCGTTGCGGGTTGGCACCCAGCGGCGTGCCGCCTGCTTCTGACGCATAGCGGTGACGGCTTCTCTTTGTTTTGCGGCTGCTTCGCGCTGTTTCATGCGCGCGGCGTGGATATTCTTTTTTACTTCTTGCGCAGCGGCGCGGGCATTTTTTGTGGCTTCACGTGCTGTGTCCTTGGCTTTGATGCGCGCTGATTCTTGAAGTTGTTTTTTATGCTCTGTCGCAACAGCGGCGCTCACATCATTCTTGCGTACTCTTACCCCGCGTTTGCCTATTTTTGGTCGCTGCTGGGATACCACAGGCCCTGCTTGCGCTGTGATCCCTTCGCTTTGACGTTCATTGGAGGTCTCTGGCGCGTCATTCAACGCCTCTTGGGATACTCCTGGACCCTGGTGCCCGCCAGCCCTCGCCAAGCGAGCTTTACGCAAATCAGCGACGTAGGACCGAGCGTCGCGGCGAACCTGTTCGGATGCCAGTTTGTTTTCTGTGCCCATTGTCCAAACCTCTTGATCAGAGCGCTTTAGGAAAGGGAGGCGTATGACGTCGTGTCATACGCCTCGAAATGCTAAGGCCTTTAGGCCGCAACAGTAATTGGATCTGTCGTTAAGCCAACAGCCTCTGCATAGCGCAGATATGTATCAACACTGGCTACAATGGCGCGGATTTCGATAGACAAGAGTTCGATCCCCACCAAGGATACACGGATGAAGGCGTCAATGACGACACCTTTGTCCAAAACGCGATCAACGACTTCTGCAAGGCTAGAAGACGCAATGGTTTTCTCAACAGCCATGGATTTTCTCCTCTCAACGGCCTTCCTATTTTGAACACGCTGTAAGGACATCAGCCCCCGGCCAACATGTTCGCTTCTCACCCAAGGCCGACCACTGGCTGACCCGAGTCTCCAGAGCGAAAAACTCCAGACCCTCGAAGGTATAGAAAATACAACTTAAAATTGTGCTAAGTGCTCCTTTACCGAAGGTAAATCGGCGTAGATAATCTCAAGTATTTTTGGGTCGCTAAACTGCGTAGCAAGCCCTTCTATCTCTCCGCTCAAGGGCCTATCCTCATGCAGGAACGGCGAACTGGACCGAACGAAGCCGTGCAATGCTTTGGCGGCCTTGCTGAAGCGGTCCAATCGTTGCAGATCCATCGCCTGAGCGACGCATAGCGCTTTAATAGACACCACACGCATTACATCCTCAAGGACATCACTTGTTTTACGCGCAGCAATGGTTCCCATTGTGACCACGTCTTGATTGTTGGCGTTCGTGGGAATGGATTGAATAGACGCAGGCGTTGCTTTGCTGCGCATTTCGGCAACCAAAGCACTGGCTGTGACCTGCGCCCCCATAAAGCCACTATGGAGTCCGGTTTGGTTGCCTTGCAGGAAGGCAGGTAGACCTTCGCTCTGCCGTACATCTGTTATACGCGCGATTTGCCGCTCCATCAGAACAGCAACCATAGTAACCGCATTCAGCAGCGCATCGGAGGCAAAAGCGACATGCTGACCAAAGAAGTTGCCAGCGTGAATAAGAGTGCCCTCTTCTGCGAAAATCAGAGGATTGTCGGTCACGGCCGAAAGCTCGCGCGCGACAACGTCGTTATGCATCTCCAGCATATCGAGAGATGCGCCTAAAAGTTGTGGTACGCAACGAATGCTATAGGGGTCTTGCGGCAGCTCTTGATGCTGGTTCACGTCCTCTAATGCCATCAGTTTCGGCGGCAAGGGTTCGAAGTCTTGCAGCCTGTCGGCCTGATTTGCGAGGGCCCAGAGAAAGTCATGCACTCTCTGTTGACCCGGTTGTCCGCGCGCTGCCCCGACCAACGGATGCCAAGCGGCGCGGTGGCCTGAAAACACTTCCGCGTTTACGAGAGACAAGATGCAGCCGAGCTTAACAAGTCGGCTTGCCAAGGCACCATTGAGCGCAGCAATACCAGTCATGGCCGACGTGCCATTGACAAGCGCTAAGCCTTCTTTCGGGCCCAAGGGAAGCCGATCAAACTCCATCCTGCTGAAAGCGGCATCGTTGCTCACTGGGCCATGCCGATCCATCCAGGCGCCCTCGCCTATCAGGGCCAGTGCAAGGTGAGACAGTGGCGTGAGATCGCCGCTAGCGCCAACCGTCCCTTTTTCAGGAATGACTGGCGCAAGACCAGCATTCAGGCACGCTACCAGCCGGTCGACGACAGCATCAGAGACGGCTGAGTAGCCTTGGCTGAGCGCTTGCAGACGGGCGAACACAATCGCCCGCGCCTTGCGCCAACTCAGAGCGGGCCCAACACCCGTCGCTAGGTGATAGATAAGATTATGCTGCAAGACATCGCTGCAACGGGGGCTCACATGTGTTCCGGCAAGCGGCCCATAGCCGGTCGTGACCCCATAGATGCAGCGCTCTTCTGAGATCATCTGGGAAAGGGCAGCCTCCGATGCAGCCATGATAGAGCGTGCCGTTTGCGTGATACGCACCTGCGCTAGGCCATCTGCAATTCGTTCAACGTCTTCGGAATTTGGCTGCATATCTGGGCCGACAGACACAATATGGTTTGGCAGCACGGCCTTACTCTCATGCAGCTGTTTTGCATCTGTTGCCATAGGATGATTGTCCGGTCTCTCATACTGTATCGCGCGCCCAAATAGGGACGCGAAGCATCCCCCTGGATGCGGCCAAGATGGTAAACAAAGCCTAAAGAGCACCCGTAAAAGATGTGGCTTTATTAATAGGGAGATATTCTTGTCTCCAGAGGGCCTGGAAAATATGGAAAAATCGGCATTCTGATTTTCGTTTCTTTAAGAAAATACCCTTAAAAGTAGCAATGCATTTCACGACGATGTGGAGGCACGGAAACGGAATTTCCCAAACAGAGTAAGGGGGTTTCGAGCCGTCATTTTTTGAAATTGGCCACCCTAGATGTGGGGCCTAAACGACTGGAGATCTAATAATGGAAATGGTCAAATTTGGATCAAATGACGTGGCAAACCTGCTTGCGACAGATCCTGAACGTGTAGAACGCTTACCTTTTGGGGCCATGCTGCTCGACCAGCAAGGCAATGTGATGCGCTACAATCATGTAGAATCCGGCATTTCCGGCCGTTCGGCTGACGAAGTGATGGGCAAGAACTTTTTTAACGACGTCGCACCCTGCGCCAAAGGTCATGCCTTCTATAAGAACTTCTACAAGGCCGTCTCCGAAGGGCAGATCAACACCGTGTTCGACTATGAGTTCGACTACAAAATGGCGCCCACTAAAGTCCGCATTCAAATGAAAACCGCTGACGCCTCCAAGGGCATCTGGATCTTCATCAAACGCGTTTGATTGCAACCCATCCCTCTTTAGGAGACTGAAACATGACAGACGCGACAAGCGATGCTGACTTTGACGAGGACTTCTTCTCCCCAGAAGAACTCGCCATGATGAATGAGGCTGACGGCGAAGTGGAAGAGCTTTTCGTCAAGCCAAGTGTCACCGATCTTCAATCACAGCTACAGACCATGGCAACATTGGTTGATGAAGGCTGTGACCGCGAACAAGAATTGCGTGTGATCTTAAAAGGCCTTCGCTCGGCCCAAACCGACGATAAAACGGCCACCTCTGCGCAAGAGCAAACGGAAGCTCTGGCAAAGATGGTGATCATGAGCTGCGAGCGTGAACGCGCTTTGCAGGAAAAATTGGTTGAACTGCGCAAGCTGTTCGCCGGCAATTCAGCAATTGATCGTTAAACGGATCAGGCAGCCCATGGCTGCTTCATGAAAGCGAAAACTGACGCTGAGATGGCAAGAGACTGGACATTAAAACGCATGGGCAAGGCACCGCTTTGTTTCACTGGCGCACTTCTCGTTGAAGCATGTGCGCCGGCTGAACAGGAGGTGCAAGGGCCGCACTGCCAAATCGCTGTCTATGAGACGGAGACTGGCTTTGTGGGGCATATTCAAGTGGTCAAGACCGGTCAATCACCATTCAGTTTTGCAGAGCACGCTAAGACACCGCAAGACCTGCGCCAATGGATCACCGCCTTTGATCCCGTGGTTGCGCTCGACGGTGAGGCTTTCTCGGCTGATGTCTGTTGGGCTGACGGCGTTACTGCGACGGGCATTGCCCAAGCAGGCCAAGCCTTGCGTACACGTGTTTCCACAGCACGGTCCGTCTATGACGCAGCAGCTCAAAGCTTGTTTAGCCATCATGAAGCCAGCCCACGGGTTGCCTAGTCCTGAACAAGGAGACTTTCCCAATGTCCAATGTACAACTCTATAGCCAGGTTGCCGCCGAAGTGGCGCCCAGCCTGCGCTCCATCGTCCCAGAACCTGTGGAAGAGCTAACGCCGGAAGCAGCGGACGATGAATTCGCAACAGACGCGCTCGATGCCGCCGCATCAGGTCACTCTGCACCTTCCTCCATGCCCATCATGCCCTACCGGCTGCGGGTGACAGGCAGCCGTGCTGAAACCTTTTCAGGGCGGCATGTTGCGATGGCCACGGGCTGGAATAATTCTGTCGCCCGGTGGTATGAAATCAACCTCTACGAAACCGAAAGTGGCCAAGTGGTCTGCGATATTCGTCTCTTTCATAAGGACGAAGGCGAACATGATCTGTACCGCGTTCAAACTCTAAGCGATTGGACCACCACCATTTCCTATTTAGAGACCTACAATCCGGCGCATGATTTGCCCTGCAATGTTGCAGTGGAGGATCACGCAATGAGTGCGGCAGAAGTCAGCCTGCAGGGCATTGCTTTGCGTCAGCAGCTCCTCGAGCTGCAAACGCAATACCAGACCCTGGTTGGCAACCTGCTCTATGAGTTGAAGGTCGGCAGCGAACTTTAAAAGTTTCTGGCTTAACGCGGCCGCTATCCATCAAAACCCGCATGCCTAACGCGAAAAGCCAGGCATGCGGGTTTTTCTTTACCAAGCAACTGCTTTGCCCATTTCATTGCGGGGAAGTGCAGACCCGAAGCTATAGGCAGCTGGACAAGCGGCGGCAGTAAACTGCTGCGTACAATATGCTCTTAGAGTGTCTTCCAGTAGGCCGATATCCGCACCATCATCCTCCGGCACGACAAACGCTACCAAACGTTGCCGAGTGGTGCAGAAGCGAACGCTGCAGCTTTTCACATCTACATGACCATCCAAGGCTTCCGCAACGCGGATGGGAAAGACGTTAGTTCCGCCCACCTGGACTGCCCCATCGCGCCGACCGGTGACGATAAAAGTATCGTTTTCCCCACGCTCAATATGGTCCATCAGTTCTTGGCGGGTGCCATCTCGCCGGTAAACCAAGAGCAAGTCATCTCCCTCTTCCACCAAGCGCCATACCGGCAGAAGCGTATAGGGGTCGGCATGAGAGACCCTGTACCCAACCCCGCCGGTTTCGGTTGAACCATAAATCTGGGTCAGTGTTTCTAGTCGCTGAGCGTGCAGTTGCTGCGCCAGTTGGTGCGGCATGGGCGCGGTGCTTGCAATGCCTTCCACATCAGGCGGAAAGCGCAAGATACTGCGCGCCAGATATTGCCAATGGACTGGTGCTCCCACCACCAGCGTTCCCGGCTCATGCAGCGCGTCCTTCAAGGCACCCACGCCGGTATAGCGGGCATCAATCAGCGGCACCTCCATGCGCTGTGGCAACATAACCGTAAAGATCAAACCAAAGATATGGTGCGGCGGCACCAGCGATACGATCCTTTGCCGCGCAACAAACCGTTCCGACCAAAAATCCACCTCGGCGAGCAGCTGTGCCACACTGTGGGTGACGGCCTTGGGTGCCCCAGTGGAGCCTGAGGTGTGAAAAGTTATCTGTCCGGGACCGTTGGCAATGGACAAGGCGACAATATGGACCCATTCCCCAAGTGTCTCGCAGGCCAAGAGATAATCTTCTGCGCCAAATTCGGAAAGGTGGAAGGCCTCATTCAAGGCAGCTGCGCAATTTGTCCGTTCCAGACTATCCAAAGCCAAACCAGCGTCAATGAGAGCAGTGCCATCATCCCATTGGTCTGGCCTTAATCGCTGTAAATCTGTACCCCGATTATCGGCTACTTCTTGCGCGATGATGCTGGCGACAAGCCGCGTTAAAGGGGGTTTGTCGAGCCATACATGGTGAGGCCATTCCTTCAGGTCGGTCTTCATTGCTGCTTCATCTCTACTGACATATTTAGAAGAAACTATCTAAAGTTGATTTATACAACTTAAACGGTTTTTCTGTTAATCAAGAGCCAAGCAAACAAAAGTCAAACGCAGCGGCAACGCACGGGAGATTAGAATGGCATCCAAACCAGCAAAACAGCGCACACAACGCGCAAAGGCACCGCGCCAGGCCGCCAAGAAGACTACAGAAAATAAGGTCGAACCGGCTGTGGAAACCAATGGCACAAGCGCACCCTACCACGCGCGGATCGTCTTGCGGCGCACGGGTAAAAAGACCCTTCGCTTTACCGGCGACTGTTTAGCCGAAGCGACCGGCTATGCACGGCAACAAAGCCAGTGGTATGAGATAGCCGTCTACTCTCGTGTGGTAGGGGGTCATGTGGCTGCGGTACGGCATTTTCACAAATCAAACGAGCAGCGTGATCGCCTCATCGCCGAGCGCTTTGAGACCTTGGCCGAAGCTGTTTCTTTCCTCGAAAATTATCGCCCATACGATGAGTTAACGGTACCGTTCGATCCGTCTTGCCCTACTCTGAGTCCCGCCGAAGCAGCCATCAAAGCAGTGGGGCTAAGGGTAAAGTATAGCGCCTACAACACAGCTTATGCAGCTGTGCTCGGCGACATTCTAGATAGTCTGCATGCCCATCTCGGAGATGGTGACTAGCCGCAGCAAGGCTTGATGCTGAAGACGGCCCGCTTAAGAGACCTTGCAAACCGAAAATAAATGGCGCGAGTGACGGGACTCGAACCCGCGACCTCCGGCGTGACAGGCCGGCACTCTAACCAACTGAGCTACACCCGCTAATGCGTTGCGCTGCGCCAATATTCGATGGGTCTAGGCTAGCGCATGCCGGCGTGTCAAGCAGCATATGGCTAAATGCGTGCGGCAGCACTGGAACCACCCTCTATGTGTTTACAAACAGCCTTCTCAGGGGTCTTCTACCAAGAGAAATGGCAAAAGAAACTTGCGTTCTTTTTGGAAAATGGTGGGCGGTGACAGGCTCGAACTGCCGACCCTCTCGGTGTAAACGAGATGCTCTACCAACTGAGCTAACCGCCCTATCACGGGCCTTCGATGACATATGGTGGGCGGTACTGGGCTCGAACCAGTGACCTCCACGGTGTGAACGTGGCGCTCTCCCAGCTGAGCTAACCGCCCGCATGCCTACGAGACTGGCTTGTGTGATAAAAGGAACCCAAACTAAAGTCTAGACTTTGCGTGGACCTTGAAAGGCTCGTGTTCCTTGAGGGTGGATCCCGATGAAACCGCTGTGGCTTCATCGGGCTTCCTAGAGCGCCTTAATTGACGGCGTCTTTGAGGCCTTTACCGGCCTTGAATTTCGGCAGCTTCGAGGCAGGAATTGCGATTTCCTCGCCTGTGCGGGGATTACGGCCTGTGCCGGCCTTACGCTCGGAAACAGCAAAAGTACCAAAACCAACGAGACGCACTTCATCGCCAGACTTGAGCGCCTTTGTGATAGAATCAAGCACAGCATCGACGGCTGCAGATGCATCGTTTTTAGAAAGATCAGCAGTATCTGCAACAGCAGCAACGAGATCATTTTTGTTCATTGGTTTCCCCCTTCTCTTCTGGTTTCGGGATTTGTAATGCATTTCGCGGCGCGACCATAAGAAGCATTAAAGCGATAAGTCAAAAGAAAACCGCCTAAAAACGGCGGTTTTCCAAGGTTTTTTCACAATAACCTCTCTGGTTAATGCTTGACTTGCAAATTTTGGGT
The DNA here is from genome assembly GCA_937884085.1 of uncultured Sphingomonadales bacterium. GTDB lineage: Bacteria > Pseudomonadota > Alphaproteobacteria > Sphingomonadales > CAKZYD01 > CAKZYD01. Next base: position 8,518 of record CAKZYD010000295.1, read on the forward strand.
ATCGGTTGGGTGTTCACCATCGGATGGAGCTATGGGGGAGTCACCGTCAGCGTCATCATCCTCAGCCCATTCCACAGCAACAATCGGCTGCGAAAGCGCTTGATGCAGCACATCTTCCACATGTGCAACAGGGATGATTTTAAGGCCACGCTTCACATTGTCTGGAATTTCCGCAAGGTCTTTTTCGTTCTGTTCGGGAATTAGAACGGTCTTGATCCCACCACGCAGAGCAGCCAGTAACTTCTCCTTCAAGCCACCAATGGCGAGCACACGGCCCCGCAGCGTAACCTCGCCAGTCATGGCGACGTCGCGGCGGACGGGATTGCCCGTGAGAGCACTAATCATAGACGTTACCATCGCCACACCTGCAGACGGGCCGTCTTTCGGCGTGGCGCCCTCAGGCACGTGCACGTGAATATCTCGCTTTTGGAGCAGCGGCGGGATGATGCCAAATTCTGTGGCGCGAGACTTCACGAAACTAAGCGCGGCTTGGATAGACTCCTGCATCACATCCCCAAGCTTACCAGTGGACTTGATACCGCCTTTGCCAGGCACAGTCACAGCTTCAATGTTGAGAAGCTCGCCGCCCGTTTCTGTCCAAGCGAGACCCGTCGTCATGCCAATGACGTCATCATCTTCAGCCCGTCCATAGCGGAACCGGCGTACACCAGCAAAATCGGCCAGATTTTTGACAGTAACAGAGACCTTTTTGCGCTCGCCATCCACAATGCGCTTAAGCGCTTTTCTGGCAAGCTTCGCTAACTCGCGCTCGAGCGAACGCACGCCCGCTTCGCGCGTGTAATAGCGGATGAGGTCACGGATCGCGCCTTCGGACACCGAGAACTCACCATCCTTCAAACCATGGTCTTTGATTTGTTTGAGAATCAGGTGCCGTTTGGCAATTTCGACCTTCTCATCCTCTGTGTACCCCGACAGCTGGATAAGCTCCATGCGGTCCAGCAGCGGTTGCGGCATGCGCAGCGAGTTTGCGGTTGTCACAAACATCACGTCGGACAGATCGTAATCGACTTCCAGGTAATGGTCGTTGAACTTGGAATTCTGCTCTGGGTCCAACACTTCAAGCAAGGCAGACGCCGGGTCACCGCGGAAGTCTTGACCCATCTTGTCGATTTCATCGAGCAAGAACAGCGGGTTTGAGCTGTCCGCCTTCTTCATGCTCTGCATGACTTTGCCAGGCATGGAGCCGATATAGGTGCGCCGGTGCCCGCGAATTTCCGCTTCATCGCGCACCCCGCCAAGGCTGAAGCGCACGAAATTACGCCCCGTGGCCTCCGCGATGGACCGCCCAAGGGAGGTTTTCCCGACGCCTGGCGGACCAACGAGGCACAAAATTGGCCCTTTGATTTTGTTGGTACGGTGCTGCACGGCCAGATATTCGACGATTCGCTCTTTGACCTTTTCCAGACCATAGTGGTCATTGTCCAAAGTCTTTTCTGCACGCTTCAAATCCTTGCGTACCTTGGTTTTCTTGCTCCAAGGAACACCCAGCATCCAGTCGAGATAATTGCGCACAACCGTTGCTTCAGCAGACATGGGGGACATGTTGCGCAGCTTCTTCAGTTCGCCAAGCGCCTTTTCCCGCGCTTCCTTACTGAGCTTTGTTTCTTCAATCTTGGCTTCCAGTTCGGCCAGCTCATCGCCGCCCTCTTCGTTTTCGCCCAGCTCCTTCTGGATCGCCTTCAGCTGCTCGTTCAGGTAATATTCGCGCTGCGTTTTCTCCATCTGGCGCTTGACGCGGCTGCGGATCTTCTTCTCAACCTGCAAGACGCCTATTTCGCCTTCCATGAAGCCCAGCACGCGCTCCAGCCGCTCAGTGATGCCGAACTCGCTGAGCAGCGCCTGTTTGTCTGACAGCTTGATGGCCAGGTGGGACGCAATGGTATCCGCCAATTTTGACGGGTCTTCAATCTGGTTGGTTGCAACCAAGACTTCTGGCGCAATCTTCTTATTCAGGCGCACATATTGGTCGAACTGAGAGATAACGGAACGTCTCATTGCCTCAATCTCATCTCCAGTAATTGTTTCTGCAGGAATGTTTTCAGCCTCTGCCTCCACATACTCTTCACGGTCGGTGAAAGAGTTGACTTTGGCCCTGTGCTGGCCTTCGACCAAGACTTTGACGGTGCCATCTGGGAGCTTCAGGAGCTGCAGCACATTGGCCACGGTCCCGACCTCGTAGATGTCCTCCGGGCCCGGATCATCTTCAGAAGCACTTTTTTGCGCGATCAGCAGAATGGTCTTGCTGCCCTTCATGACATCTTCAAGCGCTTTGACCGACTTATCGCGACCGACAAACAGCGGCACAATCATATGCGGAAAGACGACGATGTCGCGAAGGGGCAGTACGGGGAAGATTTCAGTCATTGGCCATCCAATTTAGCGGCGAAGTCTTGGCGATGCGGCAGCCTCTTGGGGCATCCCTGCATTGCCACTACTATATGTGGCGTATCGAGGTGGTTGGAAGGGGTTGCGGCTAAATTGTCTAATCCCCCCCAATTCCACCGCGTTAAGAGGCGGTGGATTCTATCTCTTGTCGGCGTTCCGAATGGACAAAGACGGGCGGTTTCGAGCCTTCCACCGTGTCCTTATTGACGACGACTTGCTCAACGCTGTCCATGCCAGGCAGGTCGAACATCGTATCCAGCAGAATTGTCTCCATGATAGAGCGAAGGCCCCGCGCGCCAGTTTTGCGCTCAATCGCTTTCTGGGCGATGGCTGCCAGCGCATCATCAGAGAAGCTCAGGTCCACGCCTTCCATCTCGAACAAGCGCTGATATTGCTTGCTGAGCGCATTTTTCGGCTGGGTGAGAATTTCAACCAAGGCATCGCGGTCCAAATCTTCCAGCGTTGCAATAACCGGCAAACGACCCACGAATTCTGGAATAAGGCCAAATTTCAGTAGGTCTTCCGGCTCTGTCTTCTGCAGCATTTCACCAGTACGCTTTTCGTCCACATCGTCGACGGCAGCGCCAAAACCGATGGATTTACCATGCAAGCGGTCTGCAATGACTTTTTCCAAGCCAGCAAAGGCCCCGCCACAAATGAACAGGATGTTTGTCGTATCGACTTGCAGGAATTCTTGCTGT
>CAKZYD010000296.1 GCA_937884085.1 uncultured Sphingomonadales bacterium
ATGGTTGTGCACTTTAGCTGACCCCCTCCGAACCCTCCCCCAGGGCGGGGGAGGGGGATTAGAGGTGGCTGTTAAAGCGCGGCTCTACCCGCCGAAATCATCCAGCATGATGTCTTCGCGGTCGACGCCGAGGTCTAAGAGCATGTTGATGACAGATTTATTCATGATGGGCGGGCCGCACATATAATATTCGCAGTCTTCGGGTGCGGGATGGTTTTTTAGATACTCGTCATGCAGCACACTATGAATAAATCCAGTGGAGCCTGACCAATTGTCATCTGGCTGCGCATCTGACAAGGCGACATGCCAATCGAAATTCTCATTGCTCTCTGCCAGACCGTCAAAGTCTTCGATAAAGAACATTTCCCGTTTTGAGCGCGCGCCATACCAGAAAGAGATTTTCCGGTCGGAATTGAGCCTTTTCAGCTGGTCAAAGATGTGGCTGCGCATGGGCGCCATGCCAGCGCCGCCGCCGACAAACACCATTTCTTTGTCGGTGTCGCGGGCGAAGAAATCGCCAAAGGGGCCCGCGATGGTGACTTTATCGCCTGGCTTTAAATTGAAGATGAAGGAAGACATGCGGCCCGGCGGGATGCCATCGCTGCCGGGCGGCGGCGTGGCAACGCGCACATTGAGCATGATCATGCCCTTCTCTTCGGGATAGTTGGCCATGGAATAGGCCCGCTCAATGGGTTCGTTGACAGTGGATTCATATTGCCACAAATCGAACTTGTCCCAGTCCTCGCGGTATTCCTCCGCCACGTCGAAGTCTTTATAGCGCACCGTGTGCGGCGGGGCGCTGATTTGGATATAGCCGCCCGCGCGGAAGGCGACGTCCTCGCCCTCAGGCAGTTTCAAAACCAGGGCTTTGATGAAGGTTGCGACGTTGTCGTTGGAGATGACTTCACATTCCCAGCGCTTGACGCCAAACACTTCGTCAGGAACTTCGATTTCCATGTCCTGTTTGACGGCGACTTGGCAGGAGAGGCGGTCGCCATCGGCAGCTTCGCGTTTCGTGATGTGGGATTCTTCGGTGGGCAGGATGGAGCCACCGCCGGAACGCACTTTCACGCGGCATTGCGCGCAGGTGCCGCCGCCGCCGCAGGCTGAGGGTACGAAGAGCTGCTTGCCGGCCAGGGTGGAGAGCAGCTTGCGGCCCGCAGGCACGGAGATGGTCTTTTCGCCATTGATGGTGATGTTCACATTGCCGGTGGCCACCAGCCGCGAGCGCGCGAGCAAAATGAACGCTACAAGCGTGACGACAATGATTGAGAAGAGGACGACACCGAGGCCGAACGTTTCCATGTGGACTTCCTAGAGCTTGATACCGCCTAAGGACATGAAGGCGAGCGCCATCAGTCCAGCGGTGATGAAGGTGATGCCAAGCCCTTGCAGGCCTTCAGGCACATCGGAATATTTGAGTTTTTCGCGCACGCCCGCCATGGCCGTAATCGCCAGCGCCCAGCCAAAGCCAGACGACAGGCCATAGGTAGCGGATTCGGCCAAGTCATAGTCGCGCTCTGCCATGAAGAGCGAGCCGCCCATGATGGCGCAATTCACAGTGATGAGCGGCAGGAACACGCCAAGTGCATTGTACAGCGGCGGAAAATACTTATCGAGTGCCATTTCTAAGACCTGCACCAGGGCGGCAATCACGCCGATATAGGAGATGAGGCCCAGAAACGTGAGGTCCACATCGGGAAAGCCAGCCCAAGCGAGCGCGCCTGGCTTCAGCAGATAGGTGAGGATGATGTTGTTGGCGGGCACCGTGATGGCCTGCACCAACATGACGGAAATCCCGAGACCAATGGCTGTTGATATCTTTTTCGAGACCGCGATGAAGGTACACATCCCTAAGAAAAAGGACAGCGCCAGATTCTCAATGAAGATGGCCTTGATGGCTATGGCAAGCAGGTTTTCCATTAGGCCGCCTCAGGCTCAGCAGCGCGGATGGTGAAGTCGCGCCGTTCCACTTGATTTGGTTTCCAGGTGCGGATGCCCCAGATGAACAGGCCGATGATGAAGAAGGCCGAGGGCGGCAACAAGAGCAAGCCATTGGGCACATACCAGCCGCCATTGGTCGTCGTTTCCAAAATCGTCACACCGAAAATGCTGCCGGAGCCGAACAGCTCGCGCACCACGGCAACCGCCATCAAGATAGCGCCATAGCCAAGACCATTGCCCACGCCGTCAATGAAAGAGGCGCCCGGCGGGTTCTTCATGGCAAAGGCTTCTGCGCGGCCCATCACCAGGCAGTTGGTGATGATGAGGCCCACAAATACCGACAGGGTTTTGGAGATTTCAAAGGCGTAGGCCTTCAAGATTTGGTCCACAATGATCACCAGCGAGGCAATCACCACCATTTGCACGATGATGCGAATGGAGCCTGGGATTTGCGAGCGGATCATCGAAATGAACATGGAGGAAAAGCCCGTCACCAGCGTCACCGCCAGCGCCATCACGGCGGCCACTTGCATGGAGGAGGTGACGGCTAGGGC